>SCTT01000498.1 GCA_004322435.1 bacterium | reverse complement strand
GCTCTTCCGATCTTACCGCCTCCCGAGGGCCTTCCCCCCGGGCCTGCGCTTCCTGGACGTCCCGACGGCGCGCTCCCTCTTCGAGTTCCCGGCCGACATGGCGCGCCTCGACGTCGAGAGCAACCGCCTGGGCACCCAGGCCCTCGTGCGCTACTACGACCAGGAATGGCACCGCATCAGCCCCGACTGACCCGCCGGACTTTGCTGGCGGGCGGGGCGGCCGTTGCCGCGGGAGCCTTCCTCCCTTGGCGTCGCCTCCTGGAGGCCGTGCGCGGGCGGGCCATCCAAGGGTCCGTTCTCGGCCCCTCCCACGCATTCGCCCATCGTCTGCGCACGGGCGGCTTCCCAGCCCCCGCGCGGAGCGACAAGACGGGAGTGGTGATCGTGGGCGGCGGGGCCGCCGGCCTCTCGGCGGCCTGGCGGATGCGCAAGGCCGGCTTCGAGGATTTCACCTTGCTCGAGCTCGACGCCGAGGCGGGGGGCAATGCCCGCTTCGGCGAGTCGCCGGTGACCGCCTACCCCTGGGGGGCGCACTACCTGCCGCTGCCGGACGCCGGCGCCGAATACGTCGTGGACCTGCTCAAGGAGCTGGGCCCCGTCACGGGCCGGGACGCGGCGGGGCGCCCCGTCTTCGACGAGCGCTACGTCTGCCACGCCCCCGAGGAGCGGCTCTACGTCCACGGGCGCTGGGAGGAGGGCCTGTTCCCGCGCGCGGCGGCCTCCCGTGCGGAGCTCGACTCCTGGGCGCGGTTCTCGGAGCGCATCGCGGCGTTCCGGCGCCTGAAGACGCGCGACGGGCGCCCGGCCTTCGGGGTGCCGATGGAGCGCTCTTCGCGCGACCCGGAGCTCTTGGCGCTCGACCGGCTCTCCTTCGCGGACTGGCTGGCCCGCGAGGGCCTGGGCGGCGGGCCGCTGTTGTGGTACTGCGACTACGCCTGCCGCGACGACTTCGGCGCGCGCCCCGCCCAGACCTCGGCCTGGGCCGGCCTCCACTACTTCGCCTCGCGTCCCGCCGAGGCTTCCGAGCTGACCTGGCCCGAGGGCAACGGCTGGCTGACGCGGCGCCTGGCGGCCCCTATTAAGGAGAGGCTCCGCACCGGGGCCCTCGTCTTCCGGGTGGAGGAAGTCCGGGACGGCGTGGAGGTGGACTGGTTGGACGCGGCCACCGGCGAGGCCCGGCGCATGAGCGCGCGGGCGGCCGTCGTCTGCGTGCCGCGCTTCGCGGCCGCCCGCATCGTGCCGGCCCTGGCCGCCGAGGCGGCGGTGACCGCCGCCTTCGTCTGCGCGCCGTGGATGACCGCGAACCTGCACGTGACGGACGCGCCGCGCGGCGTGGGCGCGGAGCCGTCCTGGGACAACGTCCTCCATAAGAGCGAGTCGTTGGGCTACGTCGACGCCAGCCACCAGGCGATGGGGCCCGTGGGGCGCTCCTCGGTGTGGACCTACTACCGTCCCTTCCCCGACGGGCTCCCGGCCGAGAACCGCGCGAAGATGCTGGCCCGGCCCTGGGAGTCCTGGAAGGACGAGGTGCTGACGGACCTGGGTCACGCCCTGCCGGGTCTGGAGCGCTCGGTCAGCCGCCTCGACGTATGGCTGTGGGGGCACGGCATGGTGCGGCCCTCCGTCGGGTTCATGTTCGGTGGTGAGAGGGCGCTGGCCGCGCGCCCCCGGGGGCGCATCCATTTCGGCCATTCCGACCTTTCGGGATTCTCGCTCTTCGAGGAGGCGCAATATCGGGGCTGCAAGGCCGCCGAAGCGGCGCTTCTCCGCATATAATGTCCTCCCTATGACCGAACACCACGACGCGGACGCGGCGCAGCTCAAGGACCTCGGCATCGAGTCCGGCTTCGAGCGCTCGATGAGCTTCTGGGAGAACTTCTCTTTGGGGTTCACCTACCTGTCGCCCGTCGTGGGCGTCTACTCGGTCTTCGCGATGGCGCTCAAGGCCGGCGGCCCCCCGATGTTCTGGAACTACATCTTGGTCGGCCTCGGCCAGCTCCTCGTGTGCCTGGTCTTCGGCGAGGTCGTCTCGCAGTACCCCATCTCGGGCGGCCTCTATCCTTGGACCCTGCGCCTCATCGGCAAGCGCACCGCGTGGATGGCGGCCTGGGTGTACGGCTGGGCGCTCTTCACCACCGTCGCCGCGGTGGCCGTGGGCGGCTCCCCTTTCATGGCGCAGCTCTTGGGATTGGAGCTCTCCGCCTCGGCGGCCATCTGGGTCGCGGTGGCGATGATCGTCGCGACGACGCTGCTCAACGTCAGCGGCACGCGCCTGCTGGCGCGCGTCGCGATGTTCGGCTTCGTCTGCGAGCTCGTGGGCGCCATCGTGGTCGGCGGCTACCTCCTGGCCTTCCACCGGCACCACCCGCTCTCCATCCTCTTCGAGACCGGCTCCTTCGGCTCGGGCGCCTCGTACCTGCCGGCCTTCCTGGCCTCCTCGGTGGCGGCGATGTTCTGCTACTACGGCTTCGAGGCCTGCGGCGACGTCGCCGAGGAGACCCCGAACGCCGGCACGGCCATCCCCAAGTCGATGCGCATGACCATCTACATCGGCGGCGGCGCGGCGTCCTTCGTCTGCCTGGCGCTCCTTCTGGCGTTGCCCGACCTCGGCGCGGCCGTCTCCGGGGCGGAGGCCGACCCCGTGGGCGCGACGCTCAAGGGCGCGCTGGGCGTCACGGGCTTCCGGGTCGTGCTCGCGGTGGTGATGGTCTCCTTTCTCTCGTGCCTGTTGAGCCTCCAGGCCGCGGCGAGCCGGCTCCTCTACTCCTTCGCCCGAGACAAGATGATCTTCGGCTCGGAGACGCTGAGCCGCCTCTCGCCGAACACCAAGGTCCCCGTCGCGGCGCTCATCGTCACCGGCGTCGTGCCCGCCCTCATCGCCTCGCTCGGCCACTGGCTGCAGGACGCGGTCAACACCATCATCAGCTTCGCGGCCATCGGCATCTACATCGCCTTCCAGATGGTCGTGGCCTCGGCGCTGCTCGCGCGCCTGCGCGGGTGGAAGCCCGCCGGGCCGTTCACGCTGGGGACCTGGGGCTGGCCGGTCAACGTCGCGGCGCTCGTGTACGGGACCGGCGCCGTGGTCAACATGATCTGGCCGCGCTCGCCGGCGGACCCGTGGTACGTGAACTACGCGATGCTCGTCACGAGCGCCGTCGTGGTGGCCAGCGGGTTCGCTTACCTGACCTTGGGCCGCCCCCACCTCAAGAACGTCTGAGCCTTCGGGGGCTACGGCTTCTTGGCCACCCAGATGGAATGCCGCTCGTCGGGATTGGTCGGGTCGCCGGGGACGCGCACCTCTTCGGCTGCGAACCCGATCTTCGCCAAGCGCATCGCGAAGCTGCGCTCGCGGTGGGAGGACCACACCGCGAGGATCCCCCCAGGGCGCAGGGCCGAATACGCGGCGGCGAGGCCTTCGTTCGAGTAGAGCCAGTCGTTTGAATCGCGCGTCAGACCTTCGGGCCCGTTGTCCACGTCGAGCAAAATGCCGTCGTACTCCTCGAGCTCGGTCTGCAGGACCATCGCGACGTCCCCCGCGCGCAGGCTCACGCGCGGGTCCTTGAGCGGGAACCCGGCGAGGTGTCCGAGCGGCCCGCGGTTCCACTCGACCACGGCTCCGATGAGCTCGGCGACGACGACTTTGGCTTGGGGGCCGGTGCTCGCCAGCGCGGCGGCCAAAGTGAAGCCCATCCCGAGCCCGCCGATCAGCAGCGTCGGCGCCTCGAGGTGTTTGAGCCGCCCGCAGACGAGGTGCGAGAGCGAATCCTCCGAGAGGTGCGCCGCGCTCGTCATGAGCTCCGTGTCGTGCACGCGCAGGATGAACTCGTCCCCGCGCTTGAGCAGGATGATGGTGCCGACGTTGCCGGGGATGCGGGCGGTGCCCAGCACCTCTTCTTCGTCCATCAGTCCCGCGCGGCGAGCTTGACGGTCAGCAGATAGAGCAGGCGCGTGTAGGGTTCCATCCCCGCCACGGGGAGGCGCTCGTCGTTGCCGTGCGCCCGGTCCTTGTCCTCGGGCCGGAGCGGCGGGTCGATGCCGTACACCTTCACGCCGCGCGCCCGGAACACCTCGGCGTCGGTGGACCAGGGCGAGAGGAAAGCCGACACCGGAGCCCCCGGAGCCGCCTCGGCGGCCGCCGACTTCAAAGCCTCGACGAAGGGCCCGTCGAAGGGCATCGCCGGGATGGCGTCGAGCGGGGGGCCGAGGTATTTGACCGACACCGAGGGTTCGGCGAGCACGGCCCGCAGCTCCGTCAGGAAGGCGTTCAAGTCGCGGCCCGGCAGCAGCCGGCAGTTGACGTCGGCTTCGGCGTCGGCGGGCACGACGTTGGATTTGTAGCCCGCCTTAAAGACCGTGGCGGCGCAGGTGTCGCGCAAGAGAGCCCCGAGCTCGGGCGCTAGCTTGGCCACCTTGGCGGCGGAGGCCTTCGCGTCCTTGCCCGTGAGGCCGGCGGCGGCCTCTCTTAACGCCGCGGGCCCGGGCGCCGCCGCGGACCGGACCGTCTGGACGGCGAGCTCCGAGGTCTCGAAGGGCGGCGCCCACTCCGACAGGCGCGCGACCGCGCGGGAGAGCGCGTGCACGGGGTTCGTCGCGTTCGGGATGGAGGCGTGGCCCGGCGTCCCTCGGGCGACGAGCTTCAAATCCACGTAGCGCTTCTCGGCGCACTGCAGGTCCAGGCGGGCGATGCGGCCGCCCTCCCAGAGCGTGGAGCCGCCCTCGTTGACGCCGTACTCGGCGTCGAGCTCGCCCCAGTGGTGCGCGGCGAGCCAGACGGCGTGGCGGTCGGGCTCACCGGACTCCTCGTCGGCCTGGGCGAGGAAGATGACGTCTCGTTTAAGAGCGATGTTCCGGCGCTTGAGCTCGCGCAGGACGACGAGCTGCGCGCCGCACATGGACTTGATGTCGGCGGCGCCGCGGCCGTAGAGCAGGCCGTCCTTCTCGACGGCCGCGAACGGGTCCACGGTCCAGCCGGCGCCGTTGGCCGGCACGACGTCGGTGTGGCAGATGTGGAGGAGCGGCCGCGCCGACCCGTCCCCTTTGAGCCGCGCGACGAAGGACGAGCGCGTCCCGGTCGAGGTCAGGATGTCGCCCGCGATGCCCTCCGCCTCGAGGGCACCCTTCAGGTATTCGGCCGCGAGGATCTCGTTGCCCGGCGGGTTCGAGGTGTCGAGGCGGATGAGCTCCGCCGTGACGCGGGTCGCGTCCTTGCCGAGCGCGGCCCAGTCCGGCTCGGCCGCGGCGGCCGGCTCCGCGAGCAGGGCCGCCAGGAGCAGCGCGCGCATCATTCCCCGCCGGGGAGGTCGAGCGCCGGGTTGCGGTCGAAGAAGCCCGCCGGGATGAGCGAGAAGCCGGTGCGGTGCGCGGGCATCACGGGCCATTCCTCGGGGCGCGGGGCGTGGGTCACGCAGATGTTGTGCCAGAGCACCACGTCGGCGCCGTCGAGCGAGCGGTTCGCCTGCTGCCAGACGGGCAGGCCGTCGGAGCTCGCGCGCTGGTTCGGGTACGGGCCGGCGGCGAAGCGCTCGCCTTCGGCGTAGCGCGTGAACCAGACGGGGTGCTTCACGAAGCCGCCGCGGGTCAAGAGCGGCGAGCCCTCCTGCAGGTAGGCCGGGGCGTTCTCGCCGGGGACGAGGATGTAGCCGGACCGGCCGCCCAACGTGTTCACGCGCGGGCCGGTGACCTTCCATTTGCGCTGGTTGGCGAAGGAGAGGTCGCGCGCGGCGCCCTTCTCGGAGGCGATGAGGGACTCGGACATCGTGAAGGCGTTGAACATCGGGTTCTTCGGGCCCGCCGGGGCCGCCTGGGCGTCGAGCTGCCAGGCCTTGTTGTCCGAGGCGCCGTCGACGTCCAAGTCCAGCCGGAAGTTGAAAAAGTGCTGGTGGTGGGGGGCCGCGACGTAGGGCGCGACCAGATGGGCGTAGCCGTGGTCGCCGGAGTGGGAGGAGTGGTCCGACTCCTGGGCGTCCTGCACGCCCTTGGCGAGCATGATGCCCGTGAGGTCGGTCTCGAGCTGGAGGACGCCGTCCTGGCGGAACACCCATTTCATCCCGTAGTCGTAGTTGGAGATGGTGGTGATGAACCCGATGACGAGCTCGCGGCCGCGGCGCACGTACTGCCCGCCGTTGTACATGTCGAAGTGCTTCCAGAGCATGCCGCCGTCGCGCTCATAGACCGCCACGACGCCCTTCGCGGCCGTCGGCGCGCCGAAGTCGTCGGCGAAGACGGCGTCGAAGAGGCGGGCGTTCGAGGGGACGTCGGCGCCGAGCTTGAGGCCGGCGCTGTAGCGGCCGATGCCGTACTCGCCCTCGTCGAAGGCGGCGCGCCAGGTCCACTGGCCGTCGGGGTGCCCGTAGGGGACCATCATCTCGGAGAGGGACCCGCGGTAGAGCACCGAGCGCGGCCCTTCGATGTCCTCGTAGAAGACCTGGTGGATGACCAGGCCTTCGCGCGGGTGCATGGAGTAGCGGAAGCGCCAGCGGTCCCAGCGCACCTCGTTGCCGGCGACGGTGAAGGAGGGGCCGTTGTCCTGGACGATCTCCAGCGGCTGCAAGGGGGGGCGCTGGGGGCCGAGAGCCGCGGCCGAGAGCTCCGAGACGGCGGGGGGGACGGGGTAGACCTCGGTGTCCAGGACCTCGAGGACCTTGCGCGCGTCGGCGTCGAGGACGGCCGAGAGGCCTTCGATGGGGCGCGCGTAGAAGTTCTTGCCCTTTCCTTTGAAGTACGCGACGGCGCGCAGGAGCCGTCGTCCCGTGGCGTCCTTGGGCGGGGTGCCGTAGGCCCAGACGTCGACGGCGATGTCATCGAGGTCCTTTAAGTTCCGCCGGGCGAGGGCCTTGACCCACCGCGGGTCGGCCGTGACGACCTTCGGGAGCTCCTCGAACTCGGAGAGCAGCACGCCGGGCTGGACGCCGGGGAGCTCCTTGAAGGAAGCGACCTTGCCGCCCGCGAGGTCGACGACGGCCTCGTAGGTCTTCGAGGCCTTGCCGTCGTAGAGGACGGCGAAGGCCTCGCGGCGGAAGGGCTGGCCGACCTTCCAGGCCAGGACCTCGGCCTTCGGCGGCTCGTTTAAGGCCAAGGAGGGGAACTTGACGCCTTCGGCGAGCTTGCCCTCGGCCTTGAGGATGTCGACGGCCTTCTGCATCTCGGCGGCGTCGAGCGGCGAGAGCGGATGGTCCGCGGCGCCGGCGGGCAGGGCCAGGAAAGCGGCGAGGAGGAGGTTCATCATGGCGGCAATGGTAATAGATTTGGCCGCCTAGCCGCAGGCCGCCTGGGCGGATATACTTCCCTTATTAAGGAGGGTTGGCCGAGTGGTTTAAGGCGGCGGTCTTGAAAACCGCTAAACGGGCAACCGTTTCGGGGGTTCGAATCCCTCACCCTCCGTTCAATCTCTGTTCAGCCGCCGGTCATGGCGCCGTCAGCGCCCGCGGCCTATACTCAGGCATGCGTTTCTGGCGCGACGAGCGCGGCTTCGGGAACCATGTCCAGTCGGAGCTGATGATCGTGGTGGCCATCATCGGCATTTTGGCCGCCATCGCCATCCCGAAGTTCGCCGAGCTCATCCGCAAATCCAACGAGGGCGCGACGAAGGGGAACCTCGGCTCCATCCGCTCGGCGCTCTCCATCCTCTATGAGGACCAGGAAGGCTCCTATCCCTACCACCCGGTCGTCCTGACGGCCGACGGCAAGTACCTCAAATCCCTGCCGCGCGCGAAGACGCCGAACTTCCACCCGGACTCCGACAAGGTGTCGCTCGTCGCCTCCGCCGCGGGCCTCGACGACGCCGGCGGCTGGGCCTATCTGGCCGACCCGGAGTCGAAGGCCTACGGGACCATCTTCGTCAACTGCACGCACACCGACACCAAGGGGAGCGTATGGTCGGCGTATTGAAGAAGGCGGCGTCCTGGCTTTGGAGCGCGCTCGAAGTCGTCTTCTCCATCGGCGTGTTCGTCGCCGCGCTCGGTCTGCTTGCGTTCCTCGGGGGCAAGGCTACAGACGGCCTGGGGCGGGCCGTCGACTGGGCCGTGAACCCGCCGCCTTGCGGCGCGGCGTCCCCCTCCGTGACCCGCCTCTTGGAACCCGTCGAGGGCGGGAGTCTTCTCGCCCGCCGCCGCGCCATCGCCGCGCTGCGCTGCGCTGCGCCCGCGGACTTGGTCGAGTTCGACCGGCTCGTCTCGGCCTCGCGCCAGACGGGCCGCCGGCGTGTGCGCGCTGCGGCCCTCGAAGCCCTGTCCCGCGCACGCTCCGTCGGCCTCAAGGAGCGCGTCGGGCCGCTCGCGGCCGACGAGGACGAGGCGCTGGCGGCCGCGGCGCTGGCTTCGGCCCGCGGGATGGGGCTGGTCGACGCGGACCCCGCCTTGGCGGCCGCCTTCAAGAGGCGGCCCGCCTGGGCCGCGCCCCCGCCCGCCCAGGCGCTCAGTCCGGAGGCCGCGGCCCGCTTCGCCGCCCGCGTCGCGCGCATCGAAGCCGTGGTCTCGCGCGCGGACCTCGCGAAGTTCCCGAGCCGGGCCGCCGAGGCCCGCAAGGCCGCCGGGTACCGCGACATGGCCCGCATCGAGGAGCTCCTCCAAGACCCCGACTTCATCGTCGGCGGGGCGCAGGCCGGGGAGGCCTTGGGCGCGTCGGGGCCCGCCGGCAAGGCCCGGGCCCAGGCCCTGGCCCGCGGAGACGACCCCGTGCTGCGCGACGTGGGCGAGGGCTGGCTCCTCGCGCTGGGCGAGCGATGACCACCGGCCCCGAGCGGCTGGGCTACGAGCTTTCGGGGGTGCGCGTCGTCCGCGCCGTCTGGACGGCGGGAGCTTTTGCGCTCGCGGCGGCCGTCCTGCCCGAGCTCGAGGACGTCGGGAGCGTGGCGCTGTGGGTCGGCGGGCTTTCCGGGGCCGGCTTCGTCGTCGCCGCGCTCGCCGGCGCCGCCTGGGCCTTCGACGCCGAGGACCTCGAGCAGGCCCGCGCCCGGGCGGCCCGGGCCTGGTCGGCGGCCTCGTTCTGCGGCCTCCTCTTCTCGGCGGCCTTGCTGACCCAGCTGGGCCTGGCGCCGGGCGGCTGGCGAGGCTGGGCCTACCTCCTCGCGCCGCTGACGGCGTGGCTGGCCTGGGTCGACTTCCCCTGGGTGTATCTCGACGGCGTGCGGGAGCGCCTCAAGGGGAAGCCGCCGGGCCCGGAGCGCTACGACGCCGCGCCGGCGCCGCGGCCGGCCGCCGAGCGCGCCTCGCCGCGCGAGCTCCCGCCCGGCGTCGAGGCCCTGCTCGTCGGGGCCGGCGCCTTCAAGGTGGACCGGGCGCGGATGGTCCAGAAGCTCGCGCAGTTTCAGACCGGCGACCCCGAGGGATTCCTGCTGCCCTGGCTGCGCCTGGCGGTCGCGTCGGGCGCCACCCGGCTCGAGCTCTCCTTGCGCGAGACCGGCCTCGAACTGCAGTTCGACGGGAAGCCCTTGGGGGCGCGCTTCTGCGACGACCCTTTCGAGGCGCTCGTCGGCGAGGAGGACGCGTCGGGCGAAGCGGACCGCCACCGCCATCTGGCCTGGGGGCTGTTGAACCTCCTGCCGCTCGCCCCGCGCGCGGTGGTGGGGCGCTCGGGCGCGGCGCGGCTCCTCGTCGAGCCCAAAGGCGTCGAGAAGAAGCATTGGGTGGACCCCGAGCCGCGCCTGGGCACGGCGCTGCGGGTCGTCTTCGACGGCTGGGACGCCGACCTCAAGGCGGCGCGCTGCCTCGCGCGGGCCCGCGAGGCCTGGGGCCTGGCCGACGCCGAGTTGACGGTGGACGGCAAGGCGGTCCCGGCCTGGGAGCCGCGGCCCGGGGTGGGCACGCGGTTCAGCGTCGGGGGCGCCCGGGGCGTCTTCTATAGGGAAGACAAGTCGGAGCGTTTCTACTCGCCGCGCCTCTACTGGCTGGGCGCCTTCGTGTGCGAGGACTCCCCCGTGACCCTCCCGATGGGTTGGGCTTGCCGCCTGACTTTTGAAGGCCTGGCGACCTCGGCTTCCCTCCTCACGGTGCAGTGGAACGAGGCGTTCAAGGCGCTCGGCGGGCCGGTGCGCGGCGAGTTCGACCGCTTGGCCGATGCGGGGAAGCTGGGTTCGGGGGTCCTCCTCGCCCCGGCCTATTCGAAGGCCGGCCTCGCGTCGGCGCTGGGGGGCGGCGTGCTGGCCTTCGCGGCCTTCATCGCCGCTGAGAGCGCGCGCCCCGATTTGGCCTGGGCGGCGGCCGGAGCGTATGTCGCTACGACGGCGGCCGTCGTGGCCCTGCTCGGGCGCTGGGCGTGGGGACGCCTGCTCGGGCGCCGCAACCCCTTCCGGGACTAAAGCGGCGTCAGCGCCCGGGCCAACCGCCGGCACTGGTCGAGGACCGTCCCGACCATCGGACGCTGCTCTTCGGGCGTCACCTCGCGCTCGACGAGCTGCACGCACACGACCCCGCTGGCCGGATGGACGTAGAGCACCTGGCCGTCGGTGCCGTTCATCCAGTACCCGTCCCAGGGGGGCTTGCCGCGCACGTCGCGCCCCAGCAGCAGCCAGCCCAGGCCGAAGGTCGGGTCGGCGGCGTTCTGCGGGCGCGTGGCTTCGGCGACGAAGGACTCGGAGAGGATCCGCCGCGTCCCGCGCCAGCCGCCGTCGAGCCACAGGCGGCCGAAGGCGAGCAGCCCGTCGGCCGTGAGCACGAGCCCCGCGTGCCCGAAGCGGGTGCCCGCCGCGTCCTTCCACCAGCTCCAGGAGCCTTCGGGGACGCCCAGGGGCTCAAAGAGCGCCTCCGCCAGGTACGCGTCGAGCGGCTTCCCCGCCGCGCGGGCGGCGGCCGCGGCGGCGAGGATGTAGCCGGCGTTGTCGTAGACGGCCTTGGAGCCCGGGACGTCGGCCATCTCGAAGGCCGTCACGGTCGCCAGCACGTCGGGGTTCTTCGGGACGTAAGGGTCGCCGGCCACCGGCTCGAGCCCGGAGGAGTGCGCCAAGAGGTGCCGGAGCGTCACCTTGTCCTTGAGCCCGCCCTTCCACGCGGGAAGGTGCTTCCCCAGCGGGTCGTCGAGCTTGAGCCGCCCCGCGTCCGACAAGAGCCCCACCGCCGTCGCGGTGAAGAGCTTGGTCAGCGAGCGCGCATGGATGGGGCCGCGGCCCGCGCGCGTGCGCCGGTCGAGGAGGGACTCGCCGCGGCGCGCGACGAGGAGGGCGTCGGGCTCGTGCGCGCGGACGTGGTCCTCGAGGCGCGTCAGGGCGTCCTGGGCGGGCTGCGGCAGCCCCGGGCGGCGCGCCGGGCGCGAGCATGCGGCGACGAGCAGAGCGGCGGCGAGCGGGAGGGTGCGGCGCATCGCCGCATGATAATGAAATAGGCGGCCTCCCGCGCGCGTAACCCCGATATGCCGTCCGCTCTGCGCCGCGCGCTCGTGTGCCTGGGGGCCTTCCTGCTCCCGGCGCTGCTCTTCTCCGCCCTCGGCGCGGCCGGCGGCCTCATGGCCGCCGCCATCGCCTCGGCCCTGCTCGCCTTCGGCGTGCGCCGGACCGGCGCCGTCCTCGCCGGGGCGTCTTTGGCGGCGGGGACGGCCTGGCACGGCTTCCTGCGGCCGCTGGGCCTCTACCGCAGCGCGGGCCTCGCGCCGCGGGCCTTCGTCGGCACCGACGGCGAGGGCGGCGTCTTCGTGCGCACGCGCACGGGGGAGGTCTTCCACGCCGGAGCCGAGGGAGGCTGGGAGCGGCTCCCTCTGCCGCCGGGGCTGGCGTTGGGGCGGGTCGGGATGCGCAAGGGCCTCGTGACGGCCCTCGAGATCCGGCCCGAGGGAGACCGGCTCTGGCGCGTCGCGGGCGCGTCGGCGGCCCCCGTCGCCGTCGGAGGGTCCGAGCCCGTCCTCGTAGCCGACTGGGACTTCGACGGCGCGCTCCCGGTGGCGGTCGACGCCCTGGGCGGCCGCCTCGTCTGGGTCGGCGCGGACGGCCGCCTGACGCGCGCGCTCCGGCCGCCGCCCGAGGCCGGCGCGCCGCGCCTGGTCGCGGCCGGCCGCGGGGGCGTCCATGTCTACACGGCCGCCGGAGCGGTCTTAAGCCTTTCGCCCAAGGGGAACTGGTCGGTGCTGAGCCTCCCGCCCCCGCCCGGCCGCGCTCTCTCCTTGGCCCATGCGGCCGGCCGCTTCACGCTCCTCATGCGCGGGGAGCGCTCGGAGTGCTCGGCCTGGGACCTCGTCGGCGGCGTGTCGGGCCGCTGGCGCCGGCGCGAGGAGGAGGGGCCCTGCGCCCAGTTCACCGCGGACGCGGACCGCTCCTACGCGCTCGGCCGGCGGTCGGTGACGGCGGCCCCGCGCGCGGGCCGGCCGTCGGCGCTGGGCCCGCCGCGCGCCGTGACCCGCGCCTTCGACCGCACCCCCGTCGGCGCCCTGCTCGGGCTCGTCGAATAGGCCGCGCCCCTCCGTCTTTCGTAGAATCGCTCCCATGAGCGCGATGACGAAGAACAAGCCGGAGTGGGTCGTACCGTTCGTCCTGTTGGCGTTGGCCGCGGGGGCGGGCGTGCTGGCCTCGCCGGCGGCGCCGGCGGTGACCGGCGGGCCGCTGTCGGCGGGCGACACCGCGTGGATGCTGACGGCCACGGCGCTCGTGCTCCTGATGACGCCCGGGCTCTCTTTCTTCTACGGCGGCATGGTCCAGCGCAAGAACGTCATCTCGACGATGCTGCAGAGCTTCATCGCGATGGGCGTGGTGAGCATCCTGTGGGTCGCGGTGGGGTTCAGCCTGGCCTTCGGC
>SCTT01000497.1 GCA_004322435.1 bacterium | reverse complement strand
GCTCTTCCGATCTGCGGAAGGACTGATGAAGACCGTCCTCGTCTGCGGGGCCGCGGGCTTCATCGGCAAGAACGTGCTGGAGCGCCTGCTGCCCCGCACGGACCTCCGGGTCGTGGCCGTCCTCCATAAGACCGGCTTGCCCGGGGACCTCGCCGGGCATCCGCGGCTGACGACCGTCTACGCGGACCTGACGCGCGCCGAGGAGGTCGCCCGGGCTCTTAAGGGCGTCGACGCCGTCGTCCAGGCCGCGGCCACGACCTCGGGCGCCAAGGACATCGTGAACACCCCGGCCCACCACGTCACGGACAACGCGGTGATGAACTCGCTTCTTCTGCGCGCCTGCCACGATGCCGGGGTCGGCCACTTCCTGTTCTTCTCCTGCACGGTGATGTATCCCGACCAGGCGCGCCCGGTCAAGGAGACGGACTTCACCGGCGAGGTCACCGACCGCTATTTCGGCGTCGGCTGGACCAAGGTCTACGTCGAGAAGATGTGCGAGTTCTACGCCCGCCTCGGCCGCACCCGCTGTACGGTGATGCGACATTCGAACGTCTACGGCCCCCACGACAAGTACGACCTCGAGCGCTCGCACGTCTTCGGGGCGACCGTCGCCAAGGTGATGGCCGCCAAAGACGGCAAGGTCGTCGTCTGGGGCGAGGGCACCGAAGCGCGCGACCTGCTCTACGTCGCCGACCTCGTGGACTTCGTCGAGGCGGCGTTGGACCGCCAGAAGACCCCCTTCGAGCTGGTCAACGTCGGCGCGGGGACGGCGGTGAGCGTGGCCGAGCTCGTGCGCCGCGTCATCGCGCGCTCGGGACGCCCGCTCTCCGTCGAGTTCGACAAGACGAAGCCGACCATCCCCTTCAGCCTCTCCGTGGACCGCGCGAAGGCCAAGGTGCTCTTCGGCTGGGAACCCAAGACGGGCTTGGACGTCGGGATCGACAAGAGCCTGGCCTGGTACCGCGACCACGTCGTCAAAGGAGCCGCCGCATGAAGGCCTTCAAACGCGTCCTCATCACCGGCGTCACGGGCTCGGGCGGGTCCTACATGGCCGAGCGCGCTCTCGCGGCGCGGCCGGCGGCGGTCCACGGGCTCGCGCGCTGGCATTCGACCTCCTCCGCAGACAACCTGGCCGCGGTGACGGGGCGCGTCCAGGTCCACGAGTGCGACCTGGGCGACCTATCCTCGGTCGTCGCCGCCCTCAAGGCCGCCAAGCCGGACGTCGTCTTCCACCTGGCCTCGCACGCCAACGTCCGGGCGTCCTTCACGACCCCGCTGGCCGTCCTCCAGAACAACATCATGGGGACGGCGAACCTCCTCGAAGGCCTCCGGATGGCGGGCCTCGACCCCGTGGTCCAGCTCTGCTCGACCTCCGAGGTGTACGGCCAGGTGCTGCCCCACGAGGTCCCTATAAAGGAAGAGAACGCCTTCCGCCCTTCGAGCCCCTACGCGGTGTCGAAGGCCGCTCAGGACATGCTGGGCCTGACCTACTTCCGCAGCTACGGGATGAAGGTGGTGCGCACGCGGATGTTCGCTTACCTGAACCCCCGCCGGGCCGACCTCTTCGCGACGAGCTTCGCGCGCCAGGTCGCGCTCATCGAGGCGGGGCGGCAGCGTGAGCTCCGGCACGGCAATCTCGACTCGGTCCGGACGATGATCGACGTCCGAGACGCGATGGACGCCTACTGGGTGGCCGCGGCCCAAGGCCGGCCGGGAGAGGCCTACAACCTCGGCGGGACGACGGTGGTCTCGGTGGGGGAGTTCCTCGAGCTCCTGAAGAAGAAGGCCAAGAAGCGCATCCCCACGCGCCTCGACCCGGCCCTGCTGCGGCCCTCCGACGTCACCTTGCAGGTCCCCGACACCTCGAAGTTCGAGCGCGAGACGGGCTGGAAGCCGCGCTATTCCTTCGAAGAGTCGGTCGAGCACCTGCTCGCCCACTGGCGCGCGCGCGTGCGCGCCGGCCTCTCCTAGTCCGCGGCCTGGCGCAGGGCGAGCTCCTTTTCGCCGACGAGCTCCTTCAAGGCCCGGTTCTCCTCGCGCAGCCGCTCCACCTCGTCGGCGTCGGGCTCCTCCTCCGTCGCCTCCTCGCCCGCCTCCTCGGAGGGCTCTTCGGCGCCCTCCTCGGCCTGCGGGGCGGCCTTCGCCGCCGTCAGCTCCGTGACGCGAGGCACGACGACGTCCGAGAACAGCGCCAAGAGCGCGACCATCAGAAATTCCTTTCCCATGAGACCCCCAGGGCTGGCGCCCGCTTGCCCCCAAGGATAGGGGGTCAAAGTCACAGTTTCAAGTCCCGCCCGCCGCCTTGACGTCTTCGCGTCCGCCTGTTACCTAGGGGGGTGCCGGTCCCAACGGAGGGTGTCCATGCGAGTCCTGACCCTGTGCCTAGCCTTGGCCGTCGCCGGAGCCGTAGGCGCGGCCCGCGCCGAGGAGGACGAGGGCCCTCCAGCGGGGGAGTCCGGCATCAAGAAGGGCGACGTCTTCAACAACGACGCCATCAAGAAGATGAAGTCGAAGCGCCGCGGCCCGCCGCGCGAGGAAGGGATGGGCGAAGAGCAGGGCGAGGAGGGCGGCGGCAAGAAGATGCGCCGCCGCGGACCGCCGCCCGAAGGCGAGATGGGCGAGGGAGAGGGCGGCGGCGAAGGAGAGCAGGGCGGAGGCCGGCGCATGGGCCGTCGCGGCCCGCCTCCCGGCGGGGAGATGGGTGAGGGAGAGGGCGGCGGCGAAGGCGAGCAGGGCGGAGGCCGGCGCATGGGCCGTCGCGGC
>SCTT01000496.1 GCA_004322435.1 bacterium | reverse complement strand
CGGCGTGCCGGGCATCACCGGCTGGAGCCCGTAGAGGCCCGGGTCGAAGCTGCCGGCTTCGTGCAGCACGCCCGCCGAGCGCAGCTGGTCGAGCTCGACCTGAAGCTGCTTCTCGCCGATGTAGCGGCGCACGGTCTCTTCGTAGCGGTCGAGCACGAAGCCGCCCTTGCCCGCGGCGCGCTGCGCGTCGACGTAGGCCTGGATGTCGAGCCAGCTCGGCGTGAAGCGGCCGTTCTGGTAGGCGCGCTCGACGACCTCGGGGTTCACCGAGAGCTGGCGGAAGACGGGCTCGGAGCGCAGCATCCGCATGAACACGGGGTCCTTGGACGCCGCCTGCACGTCCATGACCATCGCGAAGTCGCGCACGGCCGCCTCGGGGTGGTACGCGCGGCCGGGGTCGGCGGTCGAGTAGATGCGGCCCAGGTCGATGCGGCCCTGCGCCTGCAGGAAGTGCGCTTCGCTGGCGAACTGCGGGTCCACCAGGAGCATCTTGAACTTGAAGTAGCCGCCGAAGCCCGCGCCGCCGCGCTGGCCCTTGAAGTTGAGGTCCAAGCCGCGGCCGCCGACGCGGGTGTCGAGCATCAGGAGCTTGACCTTCCCGTTGTTCAGGCCTTCCAGGTTCATCTGCTGGGCGACGTTGGCCTCGGGGCGGTTCAAGCGCAGCAGCTCCGCGTCCGAGAACACCATCGCGATCTGGTCGGGCTGGATGGCGCCGGTCTTGATGAGGTACTTCCGGACCTCCTTGACCATGCGCGTGTCGGGCAGGCTCAAGACGACCAACGCGTCGGCCTGCTTGCCGGCCGCGACGTTCGCGACGTCGTGGGCGACGGCCTCGCGGACCGCGTCGCCGATGGCCTTGAACTTGCCGGCCGGCCCCTCGGGCAGCTGCAGCCCGACGTTCTTGACGCCCTCGGAGCCGACGCCGACGATCTTGACCCCGTATTTGCCCAGGTACTCCCGGAACTTCTCGCCGGCCGTGCCCGAGAAGCCCACGAACCGGACGTTCTTGTTGTCCCGGACGAAGTCGTTCATCGTGACCTGCGTCTTGTGGTCGTAGGGCAACGTCAGGTCGGACTTGTATTCGAGCTCCCAGAAGCGGCGGGTCGGCGTGTCCATCGAGTCGAACCACTGGCCGTTGTGGACGACGTTGACGCGCCCGGTGATGTTGTCCATCCGGATGTTGCCGGGGTTGTCGGTGTAGCCGGTCGCGAGGTTCAGGAGCTCGGTCAGCACCCAGCTCGAGCCCCGGCCCGAGACGCCGCGCGGAGCCACCGTCGACGGGAGCATCGTCCACATCATCTTCCAGCGCACCTGCGGCGGCAGGAAGGGGTCGCTCAGGAACTGGCTGATCAGCTGCCGGGCGTACGTCCGGGTCAGGCCGACGTCGGTCGGCGTCATCGGCTTGGCCCACTTCGACTCGCTCACGCCCGGCACCTTGGAGAGGAGCCACTGGGCGCCGGTGTAGCGCAGCGCGGTGCGGCCCAGGTACTCGCTCGTCGGCACGCCGGCGATGCGGCGCTGCAGCACGTCCACCGCGCGCTGGGGCGTCCATTCCAGGCGGCGGGCGCCGACGTCCATGGAGGTCTCAAGGCCGGCCAACGTGCGGCGGATGCCGTCGGCCTCGGGGCCGGCGCCCAGGCGGGGCTTCAAGGTCTCCAAGGCCTTCGAGGCGTCGACGCGGAGCTCGGAGAGGATGTTCCGGGCCAGGTCGGCGCGCGCGGCCTCGAAGGAGTTGATGCGGCCGTCGGCCTTCTGATAGTCGGCGCGCCAGCGCGTCACCTCGCCCTCGGCCTTCTTGACGGCCTCGGCCAGCTCCGGCTTGGCGGCGGCGGTGGGCGAAGAGAGGTTGGCCTTGGCCTGGGCCAGCGTGCGCTCGGCGCGCTCGAGCATCGCGCCGGCCTGCTCGCGGGCCTCGTAGGCCGCGGCGTTCTCGGCGTTCAACGGCGCCTCGAGGCGCTTGGAGAGCCCCGCCGCCTTCTCGCGCAGGGCCGTCGCCTGGTCGAGCACGGCCTGCTTGTCCGCGCCGGAGAGCTTCTGGGCGTCGGCGACCAGCTTGTCGGCCGCCTGCGTCAGGGCCTGGCGGGTGCGGCCGGGGGTCTCGGCCAAGGTCTCCCAGCGCTGGGTCGTGCGGAGCTTGGAGTTGACCAGCCCGTACATGTCCTCGCGCATCCGGGCGAAGGTCTCGTAGATGGGGTTCGTGTGGACCACGGCCTGGTCCACAAGCTGCGTGCGCTCGACCACCAGCTTGCGGAACTGGGTCTCCCAGCCGGGCTTGGCCTCCCCTTGGAGGAACTCGCGCATCGCCTTGGCGTTCGCCTCAAGGCCGGTCCGCGCCTCCACGGATTGGTTGAGCAGGGTCTTAGCCTGCGCCTCGAGCTTGGCGGCCTCGGC
>SCTT01000495.1 GCA_004322435.1 bacterium | reverse complement strand
GGAAGAGGACCACGCGCTTCTCGCGCAGGGCCTCGAGGTACGCCTTGAAGGACAGCCCGGTCACGCCCTCGTAGCGGTGGGTGCCCACGGCCAAGATGAGGCGGTCCCAGGAACCGCCCCAGGCGAGATGGACGACGAGGGCCGTCGCCGCGAGCCCCGCCAAACCGGCGCGCCGTCTGAGGGGCAGGCCGGCGTCGGCCAAGGACAGCGCGGCGCCGAGGGCCAGGCTAGTCCCCGCCGCGGCGGTGAGGAGGCCCTGCACGCCCAGCGCGGGCAGGAGGGCCAGGCCGCCTAAGAGCGCTCCAGCGACGTTGCCGAGCGCCGCCAAGGCCGCGGCGGCGCCGACGCCGGCGCCCACCTTGCCCCAGCGCGCGGCGGCGGTGCGCGCCGCCAGCGGGAACGCGGCGCCTAGGAAGAACGTCGGCGGCAAGGTCAGCAGGAAGCAGAAGGCGAGCTTGCCGGCCTCGAAGTAGGGATAGGCGCCCTCGGTGCGCGGGATGGCGGTGTTCATCCGCCAGAAGAGCCAGGGCAGGCGCTCGTAGATCGGCCAGGCGGCGAGCACGCTTAGGCCCGCCCCCAGCTGGGCCCAGGCGTAGAGGCGCGCGGCGGGGACGCCCTGAGGGCGGAACCTGGCGACGGCCCAAGAGCCGAGGCCCATCCCGCCCACGAAACCCACGACCATCACCGTGAAGGAGTAGGTGGACGCCCCGAGGACCACGGCCAAGAGGCGCACCCAGCCCGCCTCCATCGTGAGAGTCACGATGCCTGTGAAGAAGACCGCGGCGAGGACCCAGAGGGGCGGCACCGGGTCCGAGGCCTCGTCGGGGACCGGCGGGAGCGGGCCCGAGGCGGGGACCGCGGTGGCGGACGCCACGGCCGCGGTGAGCACGCCGACCCCGGCCCAGAAGTGGGAGGCGCCGGTGAGGCCGAGGGACGGGAGCAGGACGAAGCCCGCGAGGAGCGCCCCGACGGCCCCTCCGGCGTTGTTGAAGGCGCCCAGCACGGCTACGCCTCGTTCGAGGCCGCGGGTAGGGTCCATCGCCCGCGAGAGCGCCGGCAAGGTCCCCCCCATCAACGTCGCGGCGAAGGCCACCAAGACGAGGCCCGCGGGGACGCTCAGCGCCCAGGGGGCGGCGTAGCCGCACAGCGCTATGGCGAACTCTAGCTTCGCGAAGAGCATCAGCGGGCGCTCGGCGCGGTCGGCCGCGGGGCCGAGGAGGACGCCGCCCAGAGCGAGGCCGCCCAAAAAGCAGGCCAGCACCGCCGCGTTCGAGGCGGCCGAGCCGCCCAAGGCCAGCGCCAAGGTGCGCGCCCAGGCCACCTCGTAGCCCAGCGCGCAGGCGCCCGACAGGAAGAACAGGGCCCCGACCATGCCCAATCTTAGCCGGGACCCGGCGGGCCGTCCAGCCGCCCTTTCCTTGCTACAATCCCCCCCGTGACGGCGCTCCGAGCCCTGCTTTGCGCCCTTCTGGCGGTCTCCGCCGGGGCCTACGCGTTCGCCCCGGCCGCCCCGGAGGGCGGCGAGGACGGCATCTCGGCCTCCGACGGCAAGGGGACCATCTACACCGTCTACAACCTCTTCGACGGCCGCAACTCCTCCATCCAGGTCAACCGCCTCCAAAACGGGGGCCTGGCCTGGAGCGTCGAGCACGCCGACGGCGTGCGCGAGAAGGCCGCCGCCGCCGGCGTGGACGGGGACGGCAACCTCTATATCGTCGGCGAGCGCTCCTACTACAAGGAACGCTACATGTTCGTGATGAAGTACTCGCCCTCCGGCGCGTTCGTCCGCGAGGTCGCCGACAACGCCGACGGGTGCCGGGCCTCGGCGGTCACCGTCGACAAGGAAGGCTGGGTCACGGTCGGCGGCATGTGCAAGTATCCGCGCAACCGCCCGGCGCGCCTCGTCAAGTACGACTCGGACCTCAACTACTACTGGATGGCCGAGTACGACCGCGGCGCGCGCAACTACCTGCGGGGCCTGGCGTCCGACGTGCGGGGCCTGCTCTTCGCCACCATCGAGACCGTCTCGGGCGACATCACCGACGGCTCCTACCGGACCGTGACCGCCATCTACTCCCCCGAAGGCCGCCTGGAGGACGAGCGGTGAGGCTCCTCCTCGCGGCCCTGCTCGCGCTCTCCGGCCCGGCCTCCGCCGCGGCCGAGTCCGCCCACGTCTTGAACCGCGGCTGCTTCGTGCACCTGACGACCCGGGCCTGGTTCACCTTCGACCCCGCCGCCGCCTTCGACGCGGTGAGCTTCATGGTCACCGGCAACGTCTACGAGCCGCTCATCGCCTTCAAGAGCGCCGAGCAGACCGACGAGTTCCTGCCGTTTCTGGCCGCCGAGGTGCCGACGCGGGCCAACGGCCTCCTCTCGGAGGACCTGCGCACGTACCGCTTCCCCATCCGCAAAGGGGTCAAGTTCCACGAGGGGGCCGAGCTGACCCCCGAGGACGTGCGCTACTCGCTCTTGCGCTTCATGCTCACCGACGCCCAGGGCGGGCCGTCGGCCCTCCTGCTCAAGCCCATCCTCGGGGTCTACTCCACGCGGGGCGCCGACGGGAAGGTCAGTCTGGACTTCAAGGCCGCCGCCGAGGCCGTCAAGGTCGACGGCGACGCGGTGGTCGTCCGTCTCGCCAAGCCCGACCCCGTCTTCCTCAAGGTGCTCGCTTCCTTGCCGCTCGTCGTTTGCCGCGCCTGGGCCGCGGAGCACGGCGAATGGGACGGGACGGAGGCGACCTGGACCGCCTTCAACGACCGCTCCGCCGACAAGTCCTACCTCGACGGGCACATGAACGGCACGGGTCCTTACAGGCTATCCGAGGCCGACGGCGCTTCGGGCAAGCTGGTCCTCGTCCGCCACGCCGGGTATTGGCGCGCGCCGGCGGCGCTCGAGCACGTCTATCTGCGCACCGTGCCGGGGAAGGCGGTGCGCCTGTCGATGCTCGAGAACGGGGACGCCGACGCGGCCTACTTCGAGGCGCAGGACTACTTCGACGTGAGCGGCCTCTCCGACGTCCAGGTCGTCGACTCGGCCCCCGGCTCGGGGCTGGGAGAGGTGCTGTTCTTCACGTTCGCCGCGGAGCCCGGCTCCGAGGGCCTGGGCTCGGGAGCCTTGGACGGCAAGGGCGCCCCGGCCGACCTCTTCTCGGACTTGGCCGTGCGCCAGGGCGTGGCCTACGCGCTCGACTACGAGCGCTACCTGCGCCGCGGCCTGGCCGGGCGCGGCCGCCGCACCGGCAGCCCCATCCCCGAGGGCCTGCTCCCGTCTCAGGGGCGTCCGCCGTACCGTTTCGACTTAGACAAGGCCCGCGAGGCCTTCAAGAAGGCCCGCGGCGGTGCGGTCTGGGAGAACGGCTTCACCGTGACCCTGACGTTAAGCCCCTCGAACGCGAGCCGCATGGCGCTCGCCGAGCTCGTGCGCGACGGGCTCGCCCGGGTCAACCCCAAGTTCCAGGTGCTCATCAAGACGATGTCGTCTAAAGAGCTCTACGCCGCCGCCGAGGCGCACCGCCTCCCCCTCTTCATCGCGGGCTACTACTCGGACTACCCGGACGCGCGCTCGTTCGCGAACGGCATGCTCCACGGGGCGGGCTACTACCCCCGCGCCCAGCGCTTCTCGGACTCAAAGCTCGACGGCCTCGTCGAGGAGGCCTCCTCGGTGGCCGACCCCGAGAAGCGCCGCGCCGCCTGGCGGGCGGTCGTGCGCCGCGGCGCCGAACTCGTCCCCCATCTCACGACCTACGAGCCCTCGCGCTTCACCGCCGCGCGGCGCTGGGTGAAGGGCTTCGACTCGGACGTGAACGTCTCGAACATGGGCGTCGACGATTACCCGTATTTTTACGCATACTCCAAGGAATGATATGGCCTATCACCTGAGAGCCCTCGTCGCGGAAACCGCCCTCCTCACGAAGCTGGCCAAGCCCTCGGGCATCCGGGTCGTCGAATTGACTAAGGAGCTCTCCTTGCTGCCGCTGACCGCGGCGCAGGAGGCCAAGGTCCCGGGGAAAGACGACGCGACGGCCTTCGACGGGCTCAAGGTCTCGAAGAAGCTCGCCCTGTGGGCCGCTTCCGGTTCCAAGACGGGGACCTTGGCCTACATCGAGGCCGACTACGGCGCCGGCAAGGACTACCAGGCCGCCGTGGTGTGGGAAGGCGGGGACGTGAGCGCCGGCCCCTGGAAGGACGGCACCGCCTGGGACCCGCGCGAGGACGCCCGGGAGCGGCCGGTCAACGGCGCCCTGCGCCTGTTGGGCGTGCGCCAGGGCGACTTCAACGACGAGTGGGACGCCGTCGCCCTCGCCCGCCACATCGACACCGACCAGTGGTAAAGGCGTAGGGCTTCGGCCCTGTCCCTATACGAGTTCCCCCAAACACGGCTGTTGAACACCGCAGTTTACGCGCCTCGGGCGCGTGGCTTCGAGGATTCCGCATACGGGAATCCTCGAAGCGGGAACCCTCTGCGAGGCAAGGCTGGACCATCGCTCCGCCTTGGACGGCGAACTGCGCGAGGGAACTCGCCCCGGGGAGGACTGACAAAATAATTTGGTTGATAAATTTGCCGTTGTGAGGCTGTTTTATCGACGGTGGGGTGG
>SCTT01000494.1 GCA_004322435.1 bacterium | reverse complement strand
CACGTGTCCTGGGAGGACGTCCACAAATGGGCCAAGGCGCGCCCCGTCGCCGCCGACCGGGAGAAGTACGTCTACTATCTCGGCATGATGTATTACTCCCAGGACAAGTGCGGCGAGGCCATCGACGCCTTCCGGGAAGTGATGACCGAGGAGGCGACCGGCCAGTACGAGCCGCGGGCGCTGATGCGCATGGGCCGCTGCTACCAGGACATCCGGCGCTTCGAGGAGGCGCGCGCGGCCTACGAGCGCTACATCGAGGTGTTCCCGAAGGGCGCCGACATCGAGCTGGTCAAGAACAACTACGAGTTCGTGAAGTTCCGATGACCGTCGCCCCGTTCGCGGAGCTCGTACGCGCCCGGATGGCCGAAGGCGGCCTCGGGCTGCGCGAGCTGTGCCGCGACGCGGGGCTCGACGCGTCGTTCTTCTCGAAGGTGCTCGCCGGCAAGCGCAGCCCGCCGGCCGAGGAGGACGTCCTGCGGCGCCTGGCCGAGCGCCTGGCCGTGGACCCGGCCCGCCTCATCGTCGCCGCCGGCCGCGTGCCGGAGACCTGGCGCGCGCTCTGGACCGAACCGGGGGCCTTCGAGGCCGTGGACGCCCTGCTCTCGCGCGGCCCTTCGGCGCCGCGCGCGCGCCCCCAGCCCCGCCCCTCCTCCTGGCACCCCGCGGAGCCGGCGGAGAACCGCCCGGCCGTCTTGTTGGAGGACGAGCTCCTGTGACCGGCGACCGGGCGCTGACGGCCTCCGACCCCGAGTACCCGGAGCTCCTGCGGGAGCTCGCCGGCGCCCCGGCCCGGCTGTGGGTGCGCGGACGCCTGGACCCCGCGCCGACCGTCGCCCTCGTCGGCTCGCGCCGCCCCACTCCCTACGGCCTGCGCATGGCGCGCCGTCTGGCGACGGGACTGGCCGAGGCCGGGGTGACCGTCGTCAGCGGCCTGGCCCGCGGCATCGACACCGCCGCCCACGAGGCCGCCGTCGCGGCCGGCGGGCGGACCTGGGCGGTGCTGGGCTCGGGGCTCGACCGCCTCTATCCTTCCGAGAACGCGGGGCTTGCCGCCGACATCGTGCGCCTCGGCGGCGCCGTCCTCTCGGAGCTGCCTCCGGACCAGGGCCCCCGGCCGCAGTTCTTCCCGGCCCGCAACCGCATCATCTCCGGGCTGTCCTGGGCCGTGGTCGTCGTCGAGGGGGACCCCAAGTCCGGGTCGCTCATCACCGCGCGCTGGGCCGCCGACCAGGGCCGCGAGGTGCTGGCGGTGCCGGGCCCGGCCGACAGCGCCCTGAGCCGGGGCCCGCTCGAGCTCTTGCGGGCCGGGGCGCGGCCGGCCGCCGAGGCGTCGGACGTGCTGGACCTCCTGCCCGGCTGGGTGCGCTCCGCCGCCCCCGAACCGGCCGCGGAACCGCGCGCCGTCCCGCTTTGGGATGGCCCCGACGGCGAAAAAATCTTAGAATTGCTCGGTTCCCACGCGCTGAGCGTAGACGAGATCGCGGGGGGGACGGGCTGGGAGCTGCCGCGAGTGCTGGCGGCCCTCGGCGAACTCGAGGCGCGCGGCGCCCTGCGCGCACTCCCTGGATCCCATTATGCCATCGACCAAAGAGCCTAAGGCCAAAGCCGCGAAGACGTCCAAGGAGAAGGCGCCGGCGAAGCCGGCGGCCGTCAAGCCCGCGGCCAAGGCGGCGAAGGGGGGGAAGGGCAAGCCCAGCCTCGTCATCGTCGAGAGCCCCGCCAAGCAGCGCACCATCTCCCGCTTCCTCAAGTCCGGCTACGTCGTCCAGAGCTCCTACGGCCACGTGCGGGACCTGCCCGAGAAGAAGCTGGGCGTCGACGAGAACAAGGACTTCGCCCCCTCCTACGCCCTGCTGACCCGCACCAAGAAGCTCCTGCCCGAGCTCAAGCGCCTCGCGAAGGAAGCCGAGACCGTCTTCCTCGCGACCGACCATGACCGCGAGGGAGAGTCCATCGCCTGGCACCTGTCCCAGATCCTCGACACCGACCTGGGGAAGTTCCGCCGCATCACCTTCCACGAGATCACCCCGTCCGCCATCCAGGAAGCGCTGCGCGCGCCGCGCGAGGTGGACGAGAACCTCGTCCACGCCCAGCAGGCCCGCCGCGTCATCGACCGCCTGGTCGGCTACAAGCTCTCGCCGCTGCTGTGGCGCAAGATCAAGCGCGGCCTCTCGGCCGGCCGCGTCCAGTCCGTGGCCGCGCGCCTGCTGGTGGAGCGCGACAAGGAGATCAAGGCCTTCCTGTCGGAGCCCTATTGGACCGTGTCGGCCTCCCTCGAGAAGCCCGGGTCTCCGCCCGTCTTCACCGCCCGCTTGACGCAGTGGAAGGGCCGGAAGGTCGAGGAGACGCGCTCGTTCGAGCTCTTCAGCGAGGAATACCGCGTGAAGGCCTCGGTGTTCCGGACCGCCGAGGACGCGAAGGCGGTCGAGGAGGCCGTCCGCGCCGGGACGTTCACGGTGGCGAAGGTGGAGCGCAAGGAGGTCCGCCGGCGCCCCGCCCCGCCGTTCATCACTTCGACGATGCAGCAGGCCGCCTCCCAGCGGCTGGGATTCGCGGCCGAGCGCACGATGCGCATCGCCCAGAGCCTCTATGAAGGCGTCGACATCGGCTCCGAGGAGCCCGCCGGCCTCATCACCTACATGCGCACCGACTCGACCGCGGTCGCCGTCGTGGCCCAGGGCGAGGCGCGCGAGTTCCTCAAGGGGGAGTACGGGGACGCCTATCTGCCGGAATCCGCCCCGGTCTACGTCGGCAAGGTCAAGGGGGCCCAGGAGGCGCACGAAGCCATCCGCCCCACGAGCGTCGTCCGGACCCCGGAGTCTTTGCGCAAGTGGCTCTCGCCCGAGCAGCTCAAGCTCTACACCCTCATCTGGCAGCGCTTCCTCGCCAGCCAGATGCGCGAGGCCGTCTTCGACACCGTGGCCGCCGACGTGACCGCCGGCGACGCCCTCTTCCACGCGACCGGCAGGACGCTCAAGTTCGACGGCTTCCTGCGCGTGCTGCAGGCCGAGAAGACCGAGGAGGCCGATGCGGCTCCCGAGGACGACGAGGAGAAGGAGGGCCGCCTGCCCGAGCTCGCCGAGGGCGACAAGCTCAAGCTCGACGGCCTGACCGCCGACGCGCACTCCACGAGCCCGCCCGCGCACTACAACGAGGCGAGCCTCATCCGCGCGCTCGAGCGCCACGGCATCGGCCGCCCGTCCACCTACGCCCCCACCATCAAGACCATCATCGACCGCGGCTACATCCGGCGCGGCCTCAAGGACCGCCGGCTGACGCCGACCGACCTCGGCATCCTCGTGGTCGACCAGTTGAAGAAGCACTTCGGCGAGCAGATGAGCCTGACCTACACGGCCAAGGTCGAAGAGCAGCTCGACGAGATCGCCGAGGGCCGCGACCGCTGGCAGGACGTGGTCCGGGCCTTCTACGACCCCTTCGCCGCCGCCCTGGGCCTCGCCCAGGAGACGATGGAGGACAGCCGCGTCGAGCCGCAGAAGTCCGACGAGAAGTGCCCCGTCTGCGGCGCCGACATGCTCATCCGGGAGAGCCGCTTCGGCAAGTACCTCTCCTGCTCGGCCTTCCCCAAGTGCAAGGGCAAGATCCAGCTCGACACGGAGGGCAAGAAGGTCGTCCCCGAGGCCACCGACAAGGTCTGCGACCGCTGCGGCAAGCCCATGGTCATCCGGACCGGCCGCAAGGGGCGGTTCCTCGCCTGCTCGGGCTACCCGGCCTGCAAGAACACGTTCTCGCTCGACGCCAACGGCAACGTCATCGAGGGCTCGCGACCCATCGTCACCCAGCGCAAGTGCAACAAATGCGGGAGCGCCATGTGGATGCGCTTAGGCAAGCGCGGCCACTTCCTGGCCTGCTCCGGCTTCCCCAAGTGCCGGAACTTGAAGCCCCTCTCGCGCGAGGACGCCGAGACCATCAAGGTCGAGGCGGAAGCCAAGGCCGGCGGCGCGCCGTAGCGCCTATATTAAGGAGGGGACGTGACCGCCTGGGTCCAGCGCTTCCTGACGGCTCTGCGCGCGCGGCGCAACGTCTCCGAGCACACCCTCCGGGCCTACGCCAAGGACTTAGGCGAGTTCGCCGGGTTCTGGGACAAGCGCGGCGGCGAAGCCCCTTCGGCGCTCTCCCGGACCCACGTCCGCGCCTGGCTGGCGCACCTGGCGACGCGCGGCCTGGCCCGCGCCTCCGTCAACCGCAAGGTCTCGGCGCTGCGCTCGCTGTGCCGCTATCTGCGCGAACAGGGGGAGCTCCAGGGCGACCCGTTCCTGAACGTCCCTCTGCCGAAGGCCGAGCGGAAGCTCCCGCGCTTTCTGACCGGCGCGGAGGCGAAGACCTTGGTCGAGGGCGGCGCTCCCGGGACGGCGTGGACCGACCTGAGGGACCGCGCCCTGCTCGAACTCCTCTACTCCTCCGGCCTGCGCCGCATGGAGCTGGCCCGCATGAGCGTGCCCGACGTGGACTTCTACTCGGGCACCGTGCGGGTCTACGGCAAAGGCTCGCGGGAGCGCATCGTCCCCGCCGGCGACTCGGCGCTCAAGGCCCTTCGCGCCTACCTGGCCGCCCGCCCCCGGCCGAGCGACTTAGGTCCGGCCGCCCCGCTGTGGACCAACGCCCGCGGCCGGCGCCTGTCGGGCGACGGGGTGGCGCTCTTGGTGCGCCGTTCGGCCAAGAAGGCCGGGCTCCTCAAGAGCCTCTCGCCTCATGCCCTGCGCCACAGCTTCGCCACCGAGCTCCTCGGCAACGGCTGCGGCCTGCGCGAGCTCCAGGAGATGTTGGGCCATAAGAACATCGGCACCACCCAGGTCTACACGCATCTGACCTTGGAGAAGCTCCGCGACACCTACGGGAAGGCCCACCCCCGGGCGGAGAAGCCCGAGTGAAGAAGGACACCGTGGCTCTCCTCATGGAAGAGACCGGCTGCGACCGCTCGGAGGCGGAGCTGGCCTTGCAGCTGTGCTCCTACGATCTTGAGAGCGCCGTCCAGGCGGTGCCGCGCCTCTTCCAGCACGTGGTCATCTTCAAGGGCCGGGTCCGGTCCGCGCCCGAGTCCCTCTACGGCCTGTGGCTGGCCATCCTGAACTTGAAGGAGGGGCGGCTGCTGCGCGCGCGCGCCGTGGTCTCCTACAACCCGGCCGTCTACGCCTCGGAGCTCGACACCCACTGGTTCGACTTCGAAGGCCGCCTCTACGCCTGCCGCCTCTGGGCGGGCACGGCCCAGGGCCTGAGCCAGGAGCTCGAGGCCGTGCTCTCCAAGACCTTCGACTCCCCCGAGGCCAAGCCCTTCTATGAGGAAGGCAAGCGCTTCTCCGGCGACGCCTTCGCGCCGCTGAAGGCCGCGATGGGGGGCGTGCTGGGCGGCGGCCTCGACCTCGAGGCGCGCCAGGACGTCCTGGACCTCGGCCAGTTCCGGGAGGTCCGGCCTTCCGCGTCGCCGCCCCCGCGCACGCGCCCCAAGCGCGGGAGCCGCGGCGGCACCTTGGTGCTCCATATCGCCGTCGAGCCCGACCCCGAGGCGGGCGTGGCGGCCTCGGAGCTGCGCGCGGGGGACCTGGTCTACGCCTCCATCAACGACCAGCGGGACATCGCCCAGTACCTCGCGAAGCTCTTCGGCGCGCGCGGCGAGAGCGGCCCGGCGCCCATCGTCGTCCCCGTCGAGGCCGTCGAGAGGACGGAGGGCCGGGTGGGCTTGCGCGTGCGCTTTTCGGCGGGGGTCTGCGGCGACGTCGAGCTGCCCGGCCCCCTCAAGGTCAAGACCTCGCGCCGGCCGGCGCGGGGCTCGTGGTGGAAGCGTTTTATCGGCTGACGAGCTGTAGTTTCCCTCTCCCGCCCGTCGCGGGAGAGGGTAGGGTGAGGGGAAGTCGTCTATAACCCTCACCCCAGCCCTCTCCCGCAAGCGGGAGAGGGAGACCGGAACGGACCTTTTGGGGGAGACATGCCGGCACTCGTGGTGGTAGGCGCCCAGTGGGGCGATGAAGGCAAGGGCAAGATCGTGGACCTGTTGAGCTCGCAGGCCAAGCTCGTGGTCCGGTTCCAGGGCGGCGACAACGCCGGCCACACCGTCGTCTTCGGCGGGAAGTCCTACGCCCTGCACCTGGCTCCTTCCGGGATCTTGAACCCCCGCGCGCGGGTCGTCATCGGCAACGGCGTCGTCGTGAACCCGGCCTCGCTGCGCGACGAGGTGGCGATGCTCGAGGGCCGCGGGGTCAAGGTCAAGGGCCGTCTGTTCCTCTCTCCGGCCGCCCACGTCATCTTGCCCACCCACCGCATCCTCGACACCCTCCGCGAGGAGGGGGGGCGCGGCATCGGCACCACGAAGAAGGGCATCGGCCCGGCCTACGAGGACAAGGTCGCCCGCATCGGCATCCGGGTCGCCGATTACTTGGACGAGGGGGCCTTCCCCGAGCTCCTCGAGACCATGCTGTCGGTGCGCTCCGCCGAGCTCCAGCGGGTGAAGCCCTTGAAGGCCATCCGCGAGGAGATCCTCCGCGATTGGCCCGCCCTGCGGAAGTTCCTGGCGCCCTACGTCCGGGACACCTCGGCCTTCGTCGAGGCGGAGCTTAAGGCCGGCCGCCGCGTCCTCTTCGAGGGCGCCCAGGGCGCGATGCTGGATTTGGACTACGGCACCTACCCGTTTGTGACCTCCTCGAACACCCACGCCGGGGCGGCCGCGGTCGGCGCCGGCGTCGGCCCGACCTGGATCCGGTCGGTGCTCGGCATCACGAAGGCCTACACGACGCGTGTGGGCCGGGGCCCGTTTCCCACCGAGATCGAGGGTACCGTCGCGCACTACATCCGCGAGACCGGCCACGAGTACGGCACGACGACCGGGCGCCCGCGCCGCATCGGCTGGCTGGACCTCGTGCAGCTGCGCTTCGCCAACCGGGTCAACGGGGTCACCTCGCTCGGGATGATGAAGCTCGACACGCTCTCGGCGGTGCATCCCTTGAAGGTCTGCGTCGCCTACAAGCTGCGCGGCAAGACCGTCACCGACTGGCCTTACTCGCGCCGCGACCTCTACGAGGTGGAGCCGGTCTACGAGCAGTTCCAGGGCTTCTCGGGGGAGCTGGGCAAGGCGCGCCGGTACTCGGATCTGCCCAAGGGGGCGCGCGAGTACGTCGAGTGGGTGGAAAAGAAGCTCGGCGTGCGCATCCCGCTGGTTTCGGTCGGGCCCGACCGCAAGCAGACCATCTGGCGCGACAAGAAGTCCCTCTGGGGTTGAAGTGAACCGGCTGGACGCCGCCGCCCTCGCCGTCGGCGCGGCCGGAGTCGCGGCCGAGTGCATCGCCCTCCGCTTCGGGGCGCGGGCTTGGGGCTCGGGGTCCTTCGCCGTCTCCGCCGCGCTGTCGGGATTCATGGCGGCGATGGCGGCGGGCGGGTGGTGGTTGGGGGCGCTCGGCCGCCGTCGGGGGGCGGCTGCGGTCTTCCTGGGCAGCTCGCTGGCGGCGTCCCTCTGCCTCGTCTCCGCCGTTCCGGCCTTCCTCTGGGCCGGCCCCGCCTTCGGGCTGCTGAGCCTTCTGGCCGCCGCCGCAGCCTTAGGCGGGGCGCTTCCCTTGCTGGGCCTCCTGGGGCCCCAGTCCCTCGGGCGCCTGTGCGCCTTGGTCTCGGCGGGAGGAGTGTTGGGCGCGGTCTTGGCCCGGGTCGTTCCCCTTCTCGGCGTCCAAGCCGTCCTCGTCGTCTCCGGATTCGCTTTGGCGGCGGCGGCCATCGCGGTGCGCCCGCTCCGCGAGCCGGCCTCCGGACGGGACGGCGCGACGGCCCCCTGGGCGGAGTTGAGCGGCTTCGGGGTCTTCCTCTGTTGTTGGGCGGGCGCGGTGATGATGGGCGCCGAGGCGGTCTGGGTGCGCCTCCTCTCCTTGGTGTTCGGCTCGACGACGGGGGCGTTCGCGACGGTCTTGGCGGTCTTCCTTGCGGCTCTTGCCGCCGGGGCGGCCCTGGGGCCCCGTCTGCTGAGCCGTCTCCGTCCCGTTCCGGCGCTCGGTTGGGTGCTCTTGGCGGCGGGGGTATCGGGGGTTCTGGCGTTGGCCCTGTTCCCCTTCCTTCCTGACGCCGCCTTGGGGTCCTGGAAGCTCTCGTCCGGCCATCCGGCTCTCCTGGGATTGCTCCAGGCGGGGCTTGCGGCGGCCGTCATAGGTCCGCTGGCCGTCGCTCTCGGGGCCGCTTTCCCTCTCGCCGCCGCCGCCGGGGGGCCCCGGCTCGCGCCGCTCTATGCCGCGTCGACCGCGGCCGGCGCCGTCGCGCCGTGGATCGTGACGTACGTTCTCATCCCCTGGTTGGGCCTTTCGGGGACCGCGAGGGCGCTGGCCGGAGCGTGCCTGGCGGCGGGGGCGGCGGGGGCGGCCTCGGACGGGCACACGGGCCGGCGGCGGGCCGCCGGGTTCGGGGTGTGCGCCGCCGCCCTGGCGTGCGTCCTGGCGCCGGGGTTGACGCCCGAGGTCGTCCACTCCGGGGTCGCCGTCTATCCTGCCGAACTGGCGTCCTCCGAAGAGGAGGCCGTGGGCTGGCGCGCCCGC
>SCTT01000493.1 GCA_004322435.1 bacterium | reverse complement strand
GGCGTCGAACGCATCGTCTCGGTCAGCGCGGTCGGCTCGCTGCGCGAAGAGCTGGCGCCCCGCCACTTCGTGTTCCCCGACCAGCTGGCCGACGAGACGAAGGGCCGGCCCTCCACGTTCTTCGGCAAGGGAGTGGTCGCGCACGTCGCCTTCGCGCACCCGTTCTGCGCCGACATGGCGGGGCTCCTGCACGGCCAGGCCCTCGAGGCCGGCATCGTGGCCCACGCCGGCGGCACGTACTGCTGCATGGAGGGGCCGCTGTTCTCGACGAAGGCCGAGAGCCTGATGCACCGCCAGCTCGGCTACGCGCTCATCGGCATGACGGCCTCCCCCGAGGCCAAGCTCGCCCGCGAGGCCGAGATCTGCTACCAGCCGATGGCGCTCGTCACCGACTACGACTGCTGGAAGGAGGACGACCACGTCTCGACCGAGAAGGTCGTCGAGCACCTGATGGCCAACGTGGGCAACGCCCGGCGCCTGCTGGCCGCCGCCCTGCCGAAGCTCGCCGCCCTGCCCCGGACCTGCTCCTGCGCGTTCGCGCTCAAAGGGGCGGTCTTCACGGACCCCAAGGCGATGGACCCCAAGACCAAGAGGACGCTCATGCCCCTCATCGGGAAGTACGTGTCATGAAGCTCTCCACGAAGGCCGTGCGCGAGCTCGTCGCGGCCGCCAAGAAGGCGCGCCTCAAGGCCTACTGCCCGTACTCCCGCTACCCGATCGGGGCCGCCGTGCTCACCGACGCCGGGCGCATCTACACCGGCGCCAACGTCGAGAACGCCTCGTACGGCCTGACGATGTGCGGCGAGCGGGTCGCGGTGGCCAACGCGGTGACCCGCGGCGAGAAGGCCCTGCTGGCCGTCTGCGTGGTCGGGCGCAGCCCCAAGCCGTGCGGGGCCTGCCGCCAGGTCGTCATCGAGTTCAGCTCGAAGGACACCTGGCTCATCATCGTGGATTTGGGCGGCGAGGGCCGGCGCGAGACCGTCAGCAAGGCGCGCATGTTCTCGATGCTGCCCGGCGCCTTCGACCCGCTCGAGGCGGGCCTGCTCCCCAAGAACCCGCAGAACCTCCTGAACCGCCGCACCCGCCGAGGCAAGACCCGCCGGACCCGGAGATAGCCATGGATACGAAGACCTTGAAGGACGTGCTCGCCTGGATGCGCTCGACGGACCTCGTCGAGGTCTCCTACAAGCGCTCCGGCGCCGGCTTCGAGCTCTGCGCCGACGGCGCCGTCCCGGCCCCCGCCGGCGGCTTCCCCGAGGCCCGCGTCGTGCCCGTGTCCTCTCCCGAGGTGGGCGTGTTCCGCACGGCCGGCCGCGGCGCCTCCTTCAAGGGCCAGCCGGGCGACGCCGTCGAGGCCGGGTCCGTGCTCGGCGTCATCGACACCGGCGCGAAGACCTTCGAGCTCAAGGCCCCCTCCGCCGGGAAGCTCGTCGGCGCCGGGCCCGACGACGGCAAGGCCGTCGAATACGGCCAGCCGCTGTTCTTCATCGCCCCGAGGTAGCCCGAGTGGCCGAAGCGCATCCCATCCTCTGCTCCAAGTGCAAGAAGCCCGGCACCGCCGACAAATCGGAGTGCGCCTCTTGCCACGGCCGGGTGGTGCGGATGTGCGGCGCCTGCGGGTTCACGAACTCCGCGGCCAAGAAGTACTGCGACGCCTGCGGGGAGAACTTCGCGCTCTCGAAGGTCGCGGCGCCGGCGCCCAAGCCCGAGGCGAAGGCCCCGCCGCCGGCCCCGCGCCCCGAGGCGAAGCCGGAGCCCAAGCCCGTCCCCAAGCCGGAGCCTAAGCCCGAACCCAAGCCCGCCCCTAAGCCCGAGCCCAAGCCCGCGCCGCAGATCAAGCTCGAGGACATCAAGCTGCCGGAGGTCTCGAGCTCGAGCGACGCGCCGCTCGAGCTGCGGCCGCGCCTCGACACGCCGGCCCCGCGCAAGCTCACGCCCGAGGAGATGGCCCCTCCGAAGCCCCCGGCGAAGCCCGAGCCCCCGAAGGCCGTCCCGCCGCCGGAGAAGCCGCCTGCCGGGAAATCCGCCAAAGACGAGGCGATGGAGCGCTTCCTGCCGAAGACGATCATCTCCCGCATCCCCAAGAAGGACGACAAGGGCCCCGTCAAGCGCGACGACGAGCCCGTGCCCGACATGCGCGCCCCGGAGAAGCCCGCCGACCAGCCGCCGGGCCCCGAGCGCAAGAAGGAGCGCGTGCACATGCGCCTCGAAGGCGAGACGCCCCCGCCCAAGCCCGTGGAGCCGCCGAAGGAGCCCGCGAAGCCCGCGGCGAAGTCCGAGCCCAAACCGGAGGCCAAGCCCGAGAAGGCCAAGGCCGCCGAGCCGCCGCGCAAGCCCGGCGAGCTCGACCCGCGCCTCGCGAAAGGCTTCGACCGTCCGGAGAAGGAAAAGGAGAAGGAGCGCGACAAGCCCCACGCCGCGCCGCCCCCCAAGAAGGTCGAGGGCCCCTCGCAGACCTTCATCCAGCGCCGGCCGAAGGCCGTGGCCTCCACCGTGCTGGCGCTGGGGCTGCTCGCCCTCGGCGGCACGCTGTTCTTGTACAAGTCCCGCCACAAGGCCAACCCCGGCGACACCTTGCTCGCGGCCGCGGGCGACTACCTGCTGGCCCTCAAGCAGAAGGAGTTCGACAAGGCCTACGGGATGCTGAGCGCGGACTCGAAGCGCTCCGCGACCCCCGCCGCCTTCCGGGCGCTCCAGGACGAGGGCTTCTGGTCCTTAGACGACCTGGGCGGGGAGATCGTCGCCCCCGGCTGGGCCTTGGTGCGCTACAAGCTGCTCGTCCCCAACCAGCCCGTCGAGTCCGACTGGCTCGTGATGCACTTCGAGGACGGCCGTTGGACCCGCGCCTACTGGTGGCCGCTGATGGAGGGCATCGAGGGCGCCCTGTCCCGCGGGGAGCACGCCGCCGCGGCGCGCCTCACGAAGGAGGCCCTGGCCATCGACCCCTTGGACCCCATGCCTTCGGCCTACTACTGCGAGGCCGCCTGGATGGCGGGCGACGCGTCGGCCGCCCTCGAGTCCTGCGAGAAGACCCTCAAGCAGGCCGAGACTTTGCCCTCGCGCCTGGGCAACGACGGCATCTTCCGCGCCCGCCACGTCATCGCCGACGTCTACCGCCACACGCTCAAGAAGACCGCCGAGGCCGCCGACCTCTACGGCCAGCTCCTCAAGTACCCCCGCATCGAGCCCGTCCAGGCCTGCGACCTGGGGCTCGCGAAGGCCGAGGCCGACCTCGAGCTCGGGCGCCAGGACGCCGCCCTCGAGGACTTCAAGCAGGCCCAAGCCGC
>SCTT01000053.1 GCA_004322435.1 bacterium | reverse complement strand
GCGGCGCCTCAAGACCGACGCGGTGAAGGTCTTCCACGCCGACTTCCTGCATCAGGACCTGGGCGCGCTGCCGTCCCCGTGCAAGGTCGTCTCGAACCTGCCCTATTCGGCCGGCGCGCCCATCACGCTGCGGCTCATGGAGTGGGGCGCCTGGGACACGGCCGTCCTCATGTTCCAGAAGGAGGTCGCCGAGCGGGTCGTCGCCGGGCCCGGCGGGCGCGACTACGGCCCCTTCACCATCGCCGTCCAGATGTGGGCCGACGCCGAGTACCTCTTCACGGTGACCCGCGAGCGCTTCCGCCCGCCGCCCAAGGTGGACTCGGGCGTCGTGCGCCTGACGCGGCGCGCCCAGCCGCTTCTGCCCGAAGGCTTGCCGCCGGCCGAGTTCACGAAGGTCGTGCGCGGCGCATTCTCCCAGCGGCGCAAGATGGCGGCCAAGTGCCTGGCCGGGGCGCTGGGGCTCGAGCGGGCGAAGACCGACGCCGCCTTCGCCGAGGCGGGCCTGGACGTCACGGCGCGCGCCGAGACCATCCCGCTCGAAGGCTTCGTCCGGCTGACGCTGGCGCTGCGGGAGAAGACGCCGTGCTGAAGGCCCTGCGCCTCGCCTGGCACCGCTGGACGGTGCGGCGCAAGATGGACCGCGTCTTCGGCCGCGGCTCGGACCCCTACCGCTATGACGCCTCGCCCTACGAGCTCGCGCGTCTGGAAGAGATGGCGAAGGCCCTAGCGGGCCGCCGCTACCAGAAGGCCCTCGAAGTCGGCGCGGCCGAAGGCCACTTCACGCGCCGTCTGGCGGGGATGGCCGACCGGGTCATGGCCCTCGAGCTCTCGCCGGTGGCGCTGGCCCGCGCGCGCGCCGCGACGGCGGGCCTGCCGGTGGACTACGAGGAGACCGACGTGCGGGCCTGGGACGGCCGGGGCGGCCCCTTCGACGTCGTCGTCCTGGGCGAGGTCCTCTACTACCTCGACAAGCCGCTCGTGCAGGCCGAGTTCGAGGAGGCCCTGGCGAAGATGGCGGGCTGGGTGGCGCCGGGCGGGCGCTTGCTGCTCGCGCACGGCTTCGCCGACGCGGCCGAACGCGCCCGGCGGGTCCACTATAGGGAGCGCTTCGAGGGGTACGGGTTTAGGCTGGTTTCCGAGTCGGTGGCCTCGGCCCGCGACGGCGACATGACTCCATCCTCCCTCGTCTCGCTCCTCGAAAGGCCCTGATGCGTCTCCTCTTTATAGTCTCGCTCGCCATCCTCGGGGCCGCCGCCCTGAGGGCCTGGGTCATCGAAGGCATCTACGTCGCCACCGGCTCCATGGAGCCCACGCTCCACGTCGGCGCGCATCTGTTCCTGGATAAGATGACCTACCGCGTGCGCGGCCCCCGTCCCGGCGAGATCATCTGCTTCTCGGCCCCGGTGGAGCCTTACGAGGAGATGTGCAAGCGGCTCGTCGCGGTGGGGGGGCAGACCGTCGAACTGCGCGAGAAGGCGCTTTACGTGGACGGGAAGGCCGTCGAGGAAAGCTACGTCGTCCATAAGCGCTCCGCCGAGAAGCTCGTGGGCGACAACCTGGGGCCGCTCGAGGTGCCCAAGGAGCACGTCTTCGTGCTGGGCGACAACCGCGACGAGTCGAAGGACTCCTCCTACTGGCGCGACCCCGCGACCAACGAGCCCAAGCCCTTCGTCCCGATGTCCCGCGTGCGCGGGTTGGTCAGAGGAATCTACTAAGGCTGGTGCCAGGCGCTCGGAAGTTCGGAAGTTCAGCGGCGGCGCATGCCGCGCTTCTTGGCCTCGGCGGCGGAGAAGGGCAGGCGGGTCTGGTAGTCGTAGACCGCCCCGGCTAGGCTCGCGCTCGAAAGGTCCGCGCGCCGCAGGTCCGCGCCGGAGAGCCACGCTTCCCGAAGGTCGGCGTCTTTAAAGGAGCCGCTCTTGAACTCGCACTTGGTGAGGTTCGCCCCGCGGAGGTCGGCTCCCGAGAGGTCCACTCGCTCAAGCGTCGCGGCGTAGAGGTGGGCCTCGCGGAGGTCGGCCCCTTGGAAGCCCGCGCCCGCGAGCTCCGCCCGGGACAGGTCCGCCCGGCGCAAGTCCGCACCGGCCAGGCCCGCCCCGGTCAGGTCCGCTCCGGCGAACTGGGCGGAACGCAGGTCGGCCTTCGCGAAAATCGTCCCGACGAGGCGGGCGCCGCGCAGGTCGGCGCCCGGCAAAGAGGCTTCCTTCAAGTTCGCGCGTTCGAGGCTGGCGCTGACGAGCACCGCATCCTCGAGCTTCGCCTGATAGAGGTTGGCCTGGTCGAGCAGGCTGCCCACGAAGCGCGCGCCGGGGGCCGCGACGGCCTCGAGGTCCGCCTTGGCGAGGTCGGCGTAGTTGAGGTCCGACCACTTGAGACGCGCTCCTTTGAGCTGGACCCGGGCGAGCCGGGCGTGGTTGAGGTCGGCCCCGTCCAGCGCCGCGCCTTTCAGGTCGAAATCTTCGAGCGTCGCGCCGGTGAAGTTCGCGCAGTCGCCTTGACGGTTCTTGCGGAGCCGGTCGACGGGGACGCTGTTGCGTCCGACGTCGCCGTCCTTGCTGCGGCAGATGTACCAGGAAGACTGCGGGATGAACTGGTAGCGGGCCTCCTCGTCTTCGAAGTTCGCGACGGCCGAAGCTTGGACCGAGCGGTAGGCCGCGTCGAGGGACGGGGGCTTCTTCGCGGCCAAGGCCGGGGTTCCCAAGAGCGCGGTCAGGGCGAGGAGGGCGCGCATCGTCGACAGGATGCCCGGGCGGCCGAACCAGCGACTGGGCCTAAAGGCCTAGGCGGGAGTGGGCCCACCAAGGGCGGCCCCCGGTCCGAGAGGAATCGGAACCGGGGGCCGTTGTGGCGGGGTCCCGTCCCGGCCGGCCAGCCGGGGGGGAACCCTGGAGGAGGTGCTAGCGGCGCGTCGCGCGCTTGAGAGAGGCCTGCAGCTGCCCGCGCGGCAAGGGGTCCGACTCGGTGGCGTAGGCGTCGTGGAGGAGGTCGACGCTCTCGGTGCCGCCGACCTCGCCGAGCGCGCGGGCGGCGCTGTAGCGGACCGTGGAATCCTGGTCGCCCAGGGCCCGGCCCAGCGCCTCGACGGCGGGGCGGGTGCCGATGGTCCCGAGCGAGCGCGCGGCCTGCTGGCGGACCTGCCAGCGCAGCTCCTCGGAGAGGGCGCGCGAGAGCGCGGGGACGGCGGCGGGCTGGCGCGTGTCGCCCAAGGCCACCGCGGCGGCGTAGCGCACCCACCAGTGCGGGTCGTCTCGGAGCACGGTCTCCAAGGCCCTCACGGCCTCGACGCTCTTGAGCTTGCCCAAGGCCAGCGCCGCGGCGAAGCGCAGCTCCTTGTTCTCGTCCAAGGTCGCGCGCTCGAGGAAGGTCACCGAGTCCTTCTCGCCGATGCGGCCCAGCGCGTTGGCGGCCGAGACGCGGCTCTGCAGGGGGCTGCTCGTCTGGAGGAGGAGCGCCCCGATGTAGGGGGCGGCCTTCCGCTCGCGCTTGGCGCCGAGGCGGTCCAGGGCGCCGCGCTGGCGGCTCGCGGAGCCGGAGGCCAGCGCGCGCAGCTCGGCCTGCAGGGGGGGCATCGCCATCAGGGCGTCGCGCAGGTCCAGGCGCTCGGATTCGGGGAGGACGGGGTCGGTCTCGCCTAAGAGCTCGGCGACGGGGGGGAACAGCACCGAGGCGTCGTCGAGCTCGGCGCGGGCGGGCAAAGCGGCGGCGAGAAGCACGAACGCGACCGTCAGGTTCTTCGCTTTGGGCATCCGCCGAACCTCCAACTTCATTCCGGCCCCTTGCGGGCCACCGGCTCGGCGTGTCGTGATTCTAACAGACAAGTCCCTTTTTTGCCAGCCCTATCTTCAATGGTAGGATGCTCCCCGTGAAGGTCCTCTTCGTCTCCGAGAGCCACGGCTGGTCCGGCGGCGCGGCGCAGATCCTCGTCCTGGGCCGCGGCCTCGTCGAGGCGGGCTGGACCGTGCTGCTCGCCAGCCCCGCCGGCGGCGAGGTCGCCAAGAAGGCGCCCGGGGTCGGGATGCGCCACATCGACTTCATGCCGCGCCAGGACTACGACCTCTTCGGCGCGCGGCGCATCGCCCAGCTGGTCGATTCGGAGGGCATCCAGGTCCTCCACGCCCACCACCCGCGCGCGCACGCGCTGTGCCTCGTGAGCACGTACCTGTCGTC
>SCTT01000492.1 GCA_004322435.1 bacterium | reverse complement strand
TCGAGGCCCCGACGGCGGTGTACTTCGATGAAATCTCCTCGCGCAGCGTCACCGCGTCGGCCTACGCGCCCGGCCCGGCGTTCTCGAGCATGACGGTGGGGGTGTCGGGAACGAACATCGCGCTGGCGGGGAACTACCAGGGCTGGCACGGAGGGGGCGGCTGGACGGCCAAGGCCTCCCTGCTCACCGGAGGCCAGGTCCCCGCGGCCGCGGCTTTGGGCGGGAAGATCTACGTCGTCGGCGTGGGCGCCGGCTATACCGGAAACCAGATCTACGACCCCGTGACGAACGCCTGGGCGGCCGGAGCGCCCCAGCCGACGGGCCGGAGCCGGCAGGGTCTGGCGGCCGTCGGGGGGAAGCTCTACTCGGTGGGCGGCTACGACGACACGACGATTTGGAACGCCAACGAGGAGTACGACCCGGAGTCCGACTCGTGGAGCGCCAAGCGGCCGATGCCGACGGCCCGCTGGGCCTTGTCGGCCCAGGCGCTGTACGGGAAGGTCTATGCCGTCGGCGGGAACGGCGGGACCACCGTGAACGAGGCCTACGACCCGGCCACCGACACCTGGGCCACGAAGCAGCCTCTGCCGGGCGCGATGAGCACGATGGCTTCCGCCGTGGCCGGAGGGAAGCTCTACCTGCTCAACGCCGGGGCCAACAGGGAATATGACCCGGGCGCGAATTCCTGGGGCCTCCGGGCCGGGATGCCTTCCGGCCGCACCAGCCTGACGGCCGTCGGCCTGGGCGGGAAGGTCTACGCCATCGGCGGCAGCGGGCCCCTGAAGACGGTCGAGGTCTTTGACCCGGGGTCCAACGCGTGGGTCGGAGCCCCCGGCCTGCCGACGGCGCGCTCCGGCCTGGTATCGGCCGCGGTCGGGGGACGCATCTACGCTTTGGCCGGCTATCCGAACGATACCCTCAACGAGGTCTTCGACCCCGGCCTCTCCTCCTCCTTCACCTTCCTGACCCCCAACACCCTCTACGCCTTCAAGGCCAAGGCCCGGAACGCCGCGGGCGTCGAGACGGCCGAGTCGCCGACCGTCTCCACCTACACCTTGGCCGTCGCGACCGTCCCCCAGAACGGGGCCCCGCGATTCGCCGACCTGACCCTCTCGAGCGTCACGGTCTACTGGTCCTCCGGCACCGACGCCGGCGGCTACAATGCCCCCGGAGCCTCCTACCTGGTGCAGATGTCGACGATGGCGAGCTTCCTGCCCGTGCTGTCCTCGTCGCAGACCGCCGCGACCTGGGCCTCGCTGACCGGCCTCTTGGCGCAGTCCACCCACTACTTCCGCGTCCGGGCTTACAACACGGCCGGGGTCACCGACTTCTCGTGGGCGGTGCTCGGGTCGACGGCGGACTTCAAGGCGCCGACGAAGCCTCCGCTGGACCTCACGGCCTACCAGAGCGGCTCCTCCAACACCGTGAGGGTCCGCTGGACGCCGCCAAGCGACGACGACGGCGCCGACCTCGGCCCCGGCAGCGCGTTCCGCCTGCAATGGAGCACCTCCCCGTTCGGCTCGGTCGCCTGGAGCACGGCCAACGCGCAGGTCGTCATCGCGACGGGGCCGGTCTCCGCCAGCCAGTTCGTCAGCACCGACGTGGCGAACCTGCCCGCGCGGGAGACCGTCGTCTTCCGCATCTGGGCCTCCGACGACTTCGGCAACTGGACGGACGCCTCGAGCTCGGCGCCGGCGTTCGCGTCTCCCTTCTCGTTCGAGACCGTGGCCGCCGCGGCCTCCGGCTCGGTGTCGCTGGCCATCGACCGCTTCGGCGACCAGCACGTCGCGTACCGGGCCTCGGGCACGAACCGCCTCACCTACGTCAAGCGCACGGGGACGGCTTGGGGCGTCCCGCAGACCGTGTTCCCGACGCAGGCCGACGCCATCTCGCTGGCGGTGGACCTGGACGGCGACCCCCACATCGCCTATTCGGACCTGGACAACCCGGGCATCGCCTACGCGGAGTTCAAGACCGCCTGGAGCTCGAGTACCGTCGAATCGGTCGCCGGGACGGGGGGCGCGTCCTTGGCCCTCGACGCGGCCGGCAACCCGTCGTTGACCTACTCGGTCTACTCCCTGGGTGCCCTCAAGTTCGCGCGGCGCTCGGGGAACGCCTGGCTCACGGAGGTCGTGGAGGACGGGACCAACAACAACGGGGTGTGGAACGGCCTCGCTTTGGACGGAGCCGGGAACCCGCATGTCGCCTTCTCGATCCCCCAGGGCAGCTACGCTTCGAGTTCCCTGCGGTATGCCACCCGCACCGGGGGCGGCGCTTGGTCGTACACGACGGTGCAGCCGGCCACGGAAGGGGTCGTCAACGTGCGCCTCGCGCTCGACGGCTCCGGCCTCCCGCGCGTGACTTACTTCAGCTACAACGCGCCGGCGTTCAAGCAGGTCCGGTTCAACGGCGCCGTCTGGGGCACCCCCTCGGTCATCGACTCGGCCAACGTCAACAGCCAGCTGAACGCGATGACCTTGGACGGGGCCGGGAACGTCCACGTCGCCTACTACACCGAGTTGGAAAAGGACCTCAAGTACGCTTCCTCCGCCGACGGGGTGTCGTGGAGCACCCAGACCGTCGACTCGGCCGGCGACGCGGGCTTCCCGGACGTGCGCATCGCGGTCGACGGCGTCGGGGACGTGCATCTCGCCTACTACGGCACCACCGCCGCGGCCTTCAAGGCCGCCCACTGGACCCCGGCCGGCTTCCCGTCGGCCATGGGCGGCAACCCGCAGGGTGCGGTTCAGGCGCCGACCGCTTTCCGGGCGTCGGGGGTCTTCGGCACCTCGGTCGCTTGGAACTGGAGCGACAACGCGGCCAACGAGGCCGGCTACCGGGTGTATCTGACGAGCGCCGGCAGCACCGACGGCGCCTACTTCGTGGCGGTGAGCAGCGTCGTGCTGGGGCCGGGCTCTCAAGCGCTGGGCCTGACGGGGCTGACCCCGAACACCTCGTACCAGGCCTACGTCGCCGCCGTGAGCTCCGGCGGCGTCGTCCTCTCCACCCCGGCGGCCGCGTGGACCCTGGCCGTGGCCACCGCGCCGGAGGGCGGAGCCCCGGCCTTCACGGCGGTGTACGCGGCGAGCGCGACGGTGGCCTTCTCGTCGGGGACGGGGACGGGGGTCTACAACGGGCCCGGGGCGCTCTACCTCGTCCAGGCTTCGACGATGGCGACGTTCGCCCCCGTCCAGGATTCTTCATCGACGAAGAACGCCTTCGCCGTGCTCTCGAACCTCATCCCCAACGGGACCCACTACTTCCGCGTGACGCCCGTCAACGGCGCCGCCGCGCAGAACAGCCCGCTGTTCTTGGGTTCGACCGTCACGTTGGCCAACGAGCCGGTCAGCGCGGCGACGACCTTCACCGCCGTCTCCTCGGGCGTGCTCTCGGTCGCCTGGGGGGCGAACGGCAACGCGGCGGGGACGACGCTCTACCAGGTCGCCCTCTCCACCGGCTCCGGCTACCCGAACGCGTTTTCGGGCAACCGGACGCTGTCCACCACGCCCGCGGGGGCGGACCCGGCGGCGACGGTGGCGGGCCTTTCTGGGAACACGACCTACTACCTCTTCGTCGGGGCGGTGAACCGCAGCGGCGTCACGAGCGCCTACGCGGCGCTGGGGGCGACCGTCACGGCCATCGAGACCCCGACGGCGGTGTACTTCGACGAGGTCTCGAGCTCCGCCATCACGGCGTCGGCCTATGCCCAGGGGACGGCGTTCTCGAGCATGACCGCGGGCCTGTCCGGAGCGGTCGTCGCGCGCGACGGCGCCTACGACGCCTGGCGGCCTTCCGGCTGGAGCGCGCGCGCGAGCCTGACCCAGCGCTTCGGGGCGGCCTCCGCGGCCTTGGGCGGGCGCCTCTACGCGGTCGGCGGCGACAACTTCGGGAAGGTGGGCACCAACGAGGCCTACGACCCCGTGACCAACGCCTGGACGGGCCTGACCGCGATGGGCGTGGCGCGCTCTTATGCCGGCCTCGCCGCCGTCGGCGGCCGCCTCTACGCCTTCGGGGGCAGCGGGATGGCGACGACGGTCCCGTATAACGAAGAGTACGACCCCGAAGCGAATTCCTGGCGCGACCGCCGTTCCCTCAACCAGCAGCGCTGGGGCCTGGCCGGCGCCGCTTTGAACGGGAAGGTCTACGCCATCGGCGGCAACGACTCCGCGGCGCTCAAGAGCACCGAGGAATACGACCCCGATTTGAACACCTGGACCCCTCGCGGCGACCTGGCGGGCGCGCGCCATCAGGCGGGCGCCGCCGTGGTCGGGGGGAAGATCTACCTGGCCGGCGGAGTTTCCAGCTCGGCCCTGGAGGTCTTCGACCCCGGCACCGGCGCGTGGTCGAGCTTGACGGGGATGTCGGTCGCGCGGCAGACCCCCGGGGTCGCCGCCGTCGGCGGCAAGGTGTACGTCCTCGGCGGATTCAACGTGACGTACGTCGGGCTCGTCGAGCAGTACGATCCGGCGGCCGACGCCTGGACCCCGCTCGGGCAGATGCTGCGTCCGCGCGCGGACTTCAGCGCGGCCGCCCTCAGAGGGCGCATCTACGCGGTCGCGGGCTA
>SCTT01000491.1 GCA_004322435.1 bacterium | reverse complement strand
CACGGCGGCCTTGAGGTCGGCCTCGAGGATGCGGGCCAGCGCGCCGCGCTCCTCCATCATCCGGAGGGTGGACTGGAGCTCGGGCAGTTCGGAAGGCTCGTCGAGGCCCTGGACGAGCGCCGCCGCCCCTTCGAGGAAAAGGGGCTCGGGGGCGTCGGCCTGGTCCACCTCGCCGAGGAGGCCGTGGGCGAGCTCCTGGAGCTCCCGCAAGTCCCGCTCGGCGCGCTCGAGCCCCGCGGTCAGGTGCTCGCGGACCTCGCCGATGGTGCGGCCCACCGCGTGCTCGTTGATGAGCCGGTTCAGGGCCGCGAGGCGGTTCGGCGGGACGGAGACCTCGAGGCGCACCGGCCAATGCCGGATCTGTCCCGTCTGCGTGACGACGATGGCCAAGAGCTGCTTGGCGCCGATGGGGATGAGCTCGAGGCGCTTCAAGGCCTGGCGCTCCGTCCGGGGCGAGAGGACCAGGCCGGTCTTGTGCGAGGCGGTCGAGAGCAGGCGCGAGGTCCGGGCGAGGAGGCCGTCGAGCTCCTGGAGCCGGTTCTGGTACTGGGACTCGAGGCGGGCCTTCTCGTTCGAGGCCAGACGCTGGACGTCCTCGAGGAAGTCCACGTAGCAGCGGTAGCCGCGGTCGGTGGGGACGCGGCCGGCCGAGGTGTGCGGCTGGGTCAGGTAGCCGTCGTCCTCGAGCTCGGAGAGGATGGAGCGGATGGTGGCGCTCGAAAGCCCCAATTTGGCGTCCGAGGCGATGGTCGAGGACGCGATGGGGCGCTTGTCGCGGATGAAGTTGTGGACGACCCACTGCAGCACGCGCTGCTTGCGGTCGGAGGCGACCTGGGGGTCGAGATGGCGCATAATTAGCAATCCGGTTCGGCGACTGCTAAATTATAAACGCCCGGCGCGAGCTTGTCAATTGTCACGCCCGGCCCTCTTCCCCCCACCCCCTTACCTTATAATAGAATACAGGCCTTCCGGAGGAGTGCCCATGACCGACAACGCGAAGCTCAAGAAGTGGGTCGCCGACATGGCCGAGCTCTGCTCGCCCGACAAGGTCGTCTGGCTCGACGGCTCGGAGGAGGAGCGCAAGCGCCTCGAAGCCGAAGGCGTCGCCGCCGGCGAGCTGACCCCCCTCGACCAGAAGAAGTTCCCCGGCTGCTACTACCACCGCACCGACCCGCGCGACGTCGCCCGCACCGAGCATCTCACCTTCATCTGCACCCAGGACCAGGAGGACGCGGGCCCCACCAACCTCTGGATGAGCCCCGCCGAAGGCTACCAGCGCGCCTCCGACATCCTCGAGGGGAGCATGACCGGCCGCACGATGTACGTCATCCCGTTCTCGATGGGCCCCGTCGGCTCCGCGTTCTCGAAGATCGGCGTGCAGCTGACCGACTCGATCTACGTCTGCCTCAACATGCGCATCATGACCCGCATCGGCAAACCCGTCCTCGACGTCCTGCGCTACGACGGCGAGTTCACGAAGTGCCTGCACGGCAAGGCCGAGCTCGACCCCGAGCGGCGCCTGATCCTGCACTTCCCCGAGGACAACACCATCTGGTCGGTGGGCTCGGGCTACGGCGGCAACGCCCTGCTCGGCAAGAAGTGTCTGTCTCTGCGCATCGCCTCCTGGCAGGCCCGCCAGGAAGGCTGGCTCGCCGAGCACATGCTCATCCTGGGCATCGAGGACCCGAAGGGCCGGGTCGAGTACGTGACCGCCGCCTTCCCGAGCGCCTGCGGCAAGACGAACCTGGCGATGCTCATCCCGCCGGACGGCCTCAAGGCCAAGGGCTACAAGGTCTGGACGGTCGGCGACGACATCGCCTGGCTGCGCGTGGGCGCCGACGGGCGGCTGTGGGCCGTGAACCCGGAGGCCGGCTTCTTCGGCGTCGCGCCGGGGACGAACTCCAAGTCGAACCCTACCGCGCTCGCCACCGTCCACAAGAACACCATCTTCACGAACGTCCTCCTCGGCGACGACAAGACCGTGTGGTGGGAGGACGGCGAGGGCGCGCCGCCCGCCTCCGGCACCGACTGGCAGGGCAAGCCCTGGAAACCCGGGATGAAGGACGAGGCCGGCAAGCCCGTCCTCGGCGCCCACCCCAACAGCCGCTTCACCGCCCCGTTCCACCAGTGCCCCAGCGCCTCGCCGAAGGCCGACGACCCGAAGGGCGTGCCGATCTCGGCCATCATCTTCGGGGGCCGGCGCGCGCGCCTGGCGCCGCTCGTCTACCAGACCTTCGACTGGGACCACGGCGTCTACGCCGGGGCGACGGTCGCCTCCGAGCGCACGGCCGCCCAGTACGGGAAGCAGGGCGAGGTCCGCCGCGACCCGATGGCGATGCTGCCGTTCTGCGGCTACAACATGGGCGAGTACTTCTCCCACTGGATCCAGATGGGCAAGCGCATCCCGAACCCGCCCAAGGTGTTCCACGTCAACTGGTTCCGGCGCGACGAGAACAACAAGTTCCTGTGGCCCGGCTACGGCGAGAACCTGCGGGTGCTCGAATGGATCCTCGCCCGGACCCGCGGCGAGGGCAAGGCCAGCCAGACGCCCATCGGTTGGGTCCCCACGCCCGACGCGCTCGACCTGACCGGGCTGAACCTGCCGGCGGGGACGATGGACAAGCTGCTCGCCGTCGACCCGGCCGAGTGGAAGGCCGAGCTCGAGGACCACGAGAAGTTCTTCGCCAAGTTCCAAGGCAACGTCAGCCCCTCGCTGACCCGCCAGGGGACGCTGCTGGCCGAACGGCTCGAGGCGGTCGCGACGGCGAACCGGTAGCCCGTCTCCATCCAAAGAGAAGCCCCCGGCGCGAGGCGCGCCGGGGGCTTCTTTCGAGGTCTTACTTCTTCTTCGCCAGGTCCTTCGTGGAGGCGATGACCTCGTCGACCAGGCCGTACTCCTTGGCTTCCTGGGCGGAGAGGTAGAAGTTCCGCTCGCAGTCCTTGGTGACCTTCTCGACGCTCTGGCCGGTGTGGCGGGCCAGGATCTCGTTTAAGATCTTCTTCGTCAAAGACATCTCCCGGGCCTCGATCTCGATGTCGGTGGCCTGGCCGGAGATGCCGCCCCCCATGATCAGCGGCTGGTGGATCATCACGCGGGCCTCGGGCAGGGCGTAGCGGCGGCCCTTGCTGCCCGCGGCGAGCAGCACGGCGCCGAAGGACATCGCCATGCCGATGCAGATGGTCGTGATGGGCGACTTGATGTACTGCATCGTGTCGTACACCGCGAGGCCGGCCGTGACCATGCCGCCGGGGGAGTTGATGTAGAGGTTGATGTCCTTGTCCGAGTCCTCGCTGTCGAGGTAGAGCATCTGGGCGATGAGGAGGTTGGCCGAGTCGGTGGCGATCTCCCCTTCGTAGCCGCCGACGAAGATGATGCGGTCCTTGAGGAGCCGCGAGAAGATGTCGTAGCCGACGACGGACGTCATGTTCGAACGCTCGATGACCTGGGGGATGAGCATGGGCATGCCTAATTTATACACAATTGGGGCTCCGATGAGCGAACGCGCGGACCGGCTCTACTTCTTCTTCGCCACCGTCTACCTGGCGCAGGGGCTCATCGGCGTCGCCTACGAGCCCATCTCCTATCTCCTCAAGGACGGCTTGGGCCTGGGCCCCGGCGAGAGCGCGACGTTCATCGCGTGGATGACGCTCCCGTTCCTGTTCAAACCCCTGATCGGCCTCGTCGGAGACGCCCTCCCTCTGGGCGGGCGCCGGCGGGTGCCCTGGCTCGTCCTCGCGGGCATCGCGACGAGCGCCGGCTGGATGACGTTGGCCACGCTGCCCGAGTACCGCTACGGCCCCACGCTCTTCCTCCTCACCGGGGTCAACGTCGGCGTCATCTTCGCCGACGTGCTCTGCGACGGCGTGATGGTCGAGCGCGGCAAGGCCGGCGACAAGACCGGGCTCTATCAGGCCGTCCAGATCGGCACGCTCTACGCCTGCGCGCTGGCGACCGGCTTCGGAGGCGGGTGGCTGGCCCAGCACGCCTCCCCGCGCGCGGTCTTCGGCCTCGTCGGCGGGGTCCCCCTGCTCGTGGCGGCCGGGGCCCTGCTCGTCCCCGAGGCGCCCCAGCCGCCGGGGGCCGCCCGCCGCACGCTCGAGGCGGCGCGGAAGCTCCTCGCCGACCGCTCGGCCTGGGCGCTCGCCGCCGTCATCTTCCTCGTCAACTTCATCCCGTTCCAAGGCACCGCGTTCTTCTTCTACCAGAACGACGCGCTCCATTTCTCCAAGGTCCTCATCGGCGCGCTCTCCTCCCTCGACGGCTTCGCGGGCCTCGCCGGGGCGGCGTTCTTCTGGCGCTTCTACAACCGCGAGGTGACGGTCGTCGGGAAGACCTTCCGCCTGACCCCGGGCCGCCTCGCGCGCTTGAGCGCCTTGGCCACCATCCCGATGACGCTCGCCTACCTCGTCTACCGAGAGCCGTTCACGGCCGGATTCCTGACCATCGTCCTGGGGGCCGCGGGCGTCGCCGCGCGCCTGTCCTTGATGGACCTGGCGGCCCGGTCGGTCCCCGAGGGCGGGGAGGCGGCCGGCTTCGCCCTGTTCATGAGCGTGTTCAACCTCGCGGCCTGGGCGTCCAACACCGTCGGCGCCAAGACCTACGGGCTCTTCGCCCCGACCGGGCCGCACATGGCGATGGCGACCTTGATCCTCGTCTCCGCGGCGACGACCTCCCTGGCGCTCCCGCTCTTAAGGTTCATACCCTTGCCGGACCGGGACCCATGAACGTCGACTTCCTCCGCCGCCGCGCCGGCCTGGCCGTCCCCGTCTCCGCGCTCAACTCCGAGCACGGCTTCGGGGTCGGCGACACGCGCGCCTTGGAGCTCTTCTTCGCCTGGATGGAGGAGGCGGGGCTGAGCGTGCTGCAGCTGTTGCCGCTCGGCGACCTCGGTCCGGGGGACTCCTGCCCCTACGCCGGCCTCTCCGCGCTGGGGCTGGACGCGCTGGCCCTCATCGACCCCCTCGGCGTCCCCGAGCTCCGCGGCCGCCCCGCCGTCGACGGCGCGCTGGTCGAGGCCGCGCCGCTGCGCCGCTCCCGCCGCGTCCGCTTCGAGCGGGCCCGCGCTCTCAAGCGGCGCCTGCTCGAGGGCGCCTTTGCATCCTTCGAGCGCTCCGCCGACGGCGGGCGGCGCGAGGCCTTCGGGCGCTTCTGCGGCGCCAACGGAGACTGGCTGCCCGATTACGCCCTCTTCCGGGCGCTCAAGGAGGAGCACGCCTGGGCCCCCTGGGACGCGTGGGAGGCGGGCCTGCGCGACCGCCGTCCCGAGGCCCTCCAAGAGGCGCGGGCGCGCCTGACGCGGCCGGTGCGCTTCCACGAATGGCTGCAATGGACCGCGCACAGCCAGTGGGACAAGGCGCGCATCGCCGCCGCGCGCCACGGCGTCCTCCTCTTCGGAGACCTCACCTTCGGCATCGCCCGCGAGAGCTCGGACGTCTGGGCCCGGCAGGGCGACTTCGACTTCTCGGCCAACATGGGCGCGCCGCCCGACAAGTACTCGGAGTCCGGCCAGGACTGGGGCCTGCCCGCGTACCGCTGGGAGAGGATGGAGCAGGGCGGCCACGCCTGGTGGCGCCGCCGCCTCGCCCAGGCCGGGGACCTCTACGACCTCTTCCGGCTGGACCACGCCATCGGCTTCTTCCGGACCTGGCAGGTCCGCGGCGGGCCCGACAAGGACCGCTTCGACGTGGGCTCGGACCACGAAGCGCGCGAGCGCGGCCGGCGCTTCTTCACGATGGCGAAGGCCGCCGGCGCCCCGGCCGCCCCGGTCGCCGAGGACCTGGGCGTCGTCCCGGACTACCTGCCCCCGACCCTCGACGAGGTGGGCGTGCCCGGCTACAAGATCGCGCCCTGGCTGCGCGACCGCCACAACGTGACCGTCAACCCCTCCTCCTATCCCGCACTGTCGGTGGCGACGCTCGCGAACCACGACATGCCGCCGTTCAGGAGCTGGTGGCGCGAGGCGCCCAAGCACGAGCGGGACTCGTACTGGCGCATGGTGACCGGCTCGCACGACCACGCCCCGGCCTTAGACGAGCACGCCCGCGGGCGGGTCCTCGAGAACGTCTACGGCGCGGGCTCGGCCTTGGTCCTGCTCCAGATCCAGGACGTCTTCGGCTCCTCGGCGCGCATCAACGTCCCCGGGACGGTCACGGACCGCAACTGGACCTACCGTTTCCCCTTCGCGGTCGAACGGCTCCTCGTCGAGGACCGCCCGCGCCGCGTCGCCGAGCACCTGCGCCGGCTCGCCGTCGCCTCCGGCCGCTCGGCTTGACGGCCCCCGGGTCATCTGCTACCCTCGGGGCGATGGCGAAATGGGAGAAATTGCTCCAGGAGTCGGAGATTCCCGTCGGCACGCGCAAGGTCGTCCCCGCCGCGACGATGGACCTCCTCGTCTTCAACACCGGCAAGCGGTTCTACGCCTGCGCGAACGAATGCCCGCACCTCGGCGAGCCGCTCGAGACCGGCGAGCTGCAGGGCCACGTCATCCGCTGCACCGCGCACGGCTACAAGATGGACCTCTCCGACGGCCACTGCGTGACCGAGGCCGGCCTCGACCTCCCGGTCTTCCCCATCGAAGTGCGGGAAGGCTGGATCTTCGTCAAGCTCTAATCGTCCGTCTTTTCTCCCCCACTATCTCCCTCTCCCGCTTGCGGGAGAGGGTCGGGGTGAGGGTTTCTTGTTTTTTCTCCCTCTCCCGCTTGCGGGAGAGGGTCGGGGTGAGGGTCTAGTAGGTTTCGGTATATCGTCTCCAAGACCCCCTCCGTTTCATCCAGCACCTCGTTGTCCCAAAACCGAAGGACCCTGAATCCCTCATCCTCCAAGAAGCGCGTCCGGCGTTCATCGTACTCCCGCCTCTCCGAATGCTGCCCGCCATCGAGTTCGACCACGAGCCGCTTCTCCAAACAGCAGAAGTCGACGATATAGGGGCCGATGGGACGCTGCCTTCGGAATTTGAATCCGGCCAGCCTCCGGTCCCGAAGCCGTCCCCAAATCCTCTGCTCACAATCCGTCTGCCGCCGGCGCAGTTCCCTGGAGAATTCGACCTTTGACTGTCGCAGCATACGCGCGGACCTGAAACGGCAGGTCCCCCTACTAGCACGTACGTTTTACCCCCAAGAAAAGTTCCATTGCCCCTCACCCCAACCCTCTCCCGCACGCGGGAGAGGGAGATAAAATTACGTCAAGTTTACGTCAAGTGTTACGTCGACAGACCCTCACCCCAACCCTCTCCCGCAAGCGGGAGAGGGAGAGAAGCACGGAGCGAGCTAAGGTCGAGCCGGAAGGGAGGACATCACCGCGTCCGCGATGCGGCGCAGGGCGGGCGTGAGGCGCTGGACCGGAGGCCGGGTCAAGAGGGCGGGGTCCAGGCGCAAAGTCTCGACGGGCTGGGAGAAGCCCTTGAGGCCGTGGGCCTCGCGCGTGGTCCAGCCGTCTTTGAGAAACTCCTTGGCGGCCGGGTCGTGCAGGACGGCCGCGCTCAGCAGGATTCCCCCGCCGCCGGCCAGCTTCATGAGCCGCGCCGCGGCGTTGACCGTATTGCCGAAGTAGTCCACCGTCTCGAGCCGGTCCTCGCGGATGACGCGCCCGTAGCTGACGCCCACGCGGGGACGGATGAGCTCTCCGAGCGGGGTCGCCGCGCGCAGCTCCTCGACGCGGGACTGCAGCTCCGCCGCCGCCTTCACGGCCGAAGCGGCGTCGGCGAAGGTGGCCATCACCGCTTCGCCGGAGGTCTTCACCAATGTCCCGCCGTGGCGGGCGACGACGGCGGCCGCATAGGAGTGGAACGCCTTGACGGTGGCGATGGCGCGCCGGCGCCCGTAGCCCTCGTAGTTCTGCGGCCAGTCCGCGAGGTCCGCGAACAGCGTCGCCCGACGCTCGAAACGGACCGTCGAAAGGTCCCCTTGCCGCCAGAGGTCGTCCGGCGGGGTTTGGGAAAGGGGGGTCGACTCCGCGCCCGCCGCTCCCTTGACGGCCCGCTCGACGGCCTGGCCGTAGGCGTCGAACCCGCCGCCGGAGCGGTCCTCGACGACGCGCCCCGAATCCACCGCGGAGTGGAGGGCCAAATCCGGCCGGCCCGTCAGCGAACGGACCGCGGGCACCCGCGCCTGGATGGCCGCCTCCGCCGCGGCGGCGCCGGAGCGGTCCGGGAAGACGATGAGGAGCCCGTCGCCGAGCCGGCGCGCGACCCGCCCGCCGGTCTCCTTGGCCGCGTGCTCGGCCATGTCGAGGGCCGCGTCGACGACGCGGCGCGCTTTGCGGTTGCCGATCTCCTGATAAAGGCGGGTGGAATCCTTGAGGTCCACGACCAGGAGGCCGGCGCCCTGCCGCTCCGCCAGGGGCCCCACGCGCCCGTCGAAGACGGCGTCGAGCGCGGGCGACTGCGAGCGCACGGCGGACGCCGGGCCCGAGGGCGCGGCCAGGAGAGCCGCCGCCTGCAAAGCCCCCTCACCCTGCCCTCTCCCGCTAGCGGGAGAGGGTTGGGGTGAGGGCAAGACCGCCGGGGTCGGTAAGACGAGGCTTGGCGTGAGGACGGCCGTAGGGATGGACAGCCCCGGCAGGGCCGGCGCCGTCAGCGCCGGAGGCGCGACGACGACCGTCGGCGCCCGGGGGGCGATGAGGAGCGGCGCGAGGGCCGCGAAGACCTTCACGGCCTCAGGATAGCGGGCGGCGGGGGACGGACGCAGGGCCGCTGGGCCCAGCGCCGGGGCGGCATCGGGCCTACGGGTTTTAAGGCCTAAATTCCGGAAGCTTCGGAGCCTGAGCCAGCGTGGGGTAGACCGCGTCCTTCTTCGAGAGCACCGGGTCCGTCACCTTCCAGTCGATGCCGAGCGCCGGGTCGTTCCACAGCACGCCGATCTCGTCTTCGGGGGCGTAGAAGTCGGTGCACTTGTAGGCCATCTTGGCCGTCTCGGACAGGACCGAGAAGCCGTGCGCGAAGCCCGGCGGGATGTAGAGCTGGCGGAAGTTCTCGGCCGAGAGCTCGACGGCCACCCAGCGCCCGAAGGTCGGCGAGCCGCGGCGGATGTCGACGGCCACGTCGAGGACGGCGCCCTCGATGATGCGCACGAGCTTCCCCTGCGGCTTCGTCACCTGGCAGTGCAGGCCGCGCACGGTGCCTCGCGAGGAGCAGCTCTCGTTGTCCTGCACGAATTCGCGCGGCAGGCCCTTCTCGGCGGCCTTCTTCGCGTGATAGACCTCGAAGAAGTAGCCGCGCGGGTCGCGCCACACCTGCGGCTCGACGATGAGGACGCCCGGCAGGGCCGTGGGCAGGACGTTCACGGCTGTTCGGGGACGCGGCGCAGGTAGTCGGCGTAGCCGGTCTTGCCGAGCTCGGAGGCCAGCCGCTCGATGTCGGCGGCGGTGATCCAGCCCTGCCGGAAGGCGATCTCCTCGAGGCAGGCGACCTTGAGGCCCTGGCGCTCCTCGATGGCGTGGATGAAGGTGGAGGCCGAGAGCAGCGACTCGTGCGTCCCGGTGTCGAGCCAGGCGAAGCCGCGGCCCATCAGTTCCACCGCGAGCGTGCCCTCGTTCAAGTAGACGCGGTTTAAGTCCGTGATCTCGAGCTCGCCGCGGGCGGAGGGCTTGAGGGCGGCGGCCTTGTCGGCCACGGTCTCGTCGTAGAAGTAGAGCCCGGTCACCGCATAGTTCGATTTCGGGGCTTTGGGCTTCTCCTCGATGGCCTCGACGCGGCCATCTTTGTGGAAGGAGACCACGCCGTAGCGCTCGGGGTCGCGGACCTGGTAGCCGAACACGGTCGCGCCCTTGGGGCGGGACGCCGCGGCCTTGAGCTTCTCGGGCAGGCCGTGGCCGTGGAAGATGTTGTCGCCGAGGACGAGCACCGACTTCTGGCCCTTCACGTGGTCGCGGCCGATGACGAAGGCCTGGGCGATGCCGTCCGGCTTGGGCTGGGCGGCGTAGGTGATGTTCATCCCCAGCCACTTCCCGTCGCCCAACAGGCGCTTGAAGCCGTCCGCCTCGTGGGGGGTGGTGATGACCAGCACGTCGCGCACCCCCGCGAGCATCAGGGTCGAGAGCGGGTAGTAGATCATCGGCTTGTCCCAGACGGGGACGAGCTGCTTCGACACCGCGCGCGTCAGCGGGTAGAGCCGGGTGCCGGAGCCGCCGGCGAGGATGATTCCTTTCATCGTCAGGATTATAAGGAAAAAATGGTGCCGAGGGCTGGATTCGAACCAGCGACACCTGCTTTTTCAGAGCAGTGCTCTACCAACTGAGCTACCTCGGCATTACGAAAGGCAGGAAGGCCATTAAACCAAGTTTGGCCGGGAGCTTCAAGAACGCGGGGACCCGCGGTGGGGCCGGACGCCGGCTTTCAGAGGGAAGCGCTCGGGGTGCGAGATGGATTCGACGGAGAGGTCCACATCGCCTGCCGCGCAACGTAACATAACTACGCGACGCGCTTCGCGTAGTTATGTTACGTTGCGCCGCGCGGGACGGATGCCAATAATTAGGGCTGGTCGCGCATCCCGGGCAGGCCTAGATTCTGGCTCCGCCTAGCGGCGCAGGCCTGTGGGACGCGCTCGGGACCCCGGGAACTGGGAGCTAAGGGCCCTTGAAAGAAACCGCCTCCCCGGCCAGTAATATGGGAGAGTCCCGCTATGAAGCCGCCGGTCGAACACGAGGTGGGCCTGCCCACCCTCGAGGCCCTCGAGAAGGTCCTTTGGTACGACCCTCTCAAGCTGGGCCATTTCCACTTCCGGGAGATGGCCGGGGTTGCCCTGTTCGCCCTCGCTGTCGGGTCCATCCTCGCCGCGGAGGGGGCCCTCCTGGCCGGCGTGCCCGCCCTGACGGAACTTCCCGCCTGGCTGCGCTGGGTCATCCACATCGCCTGCTACTCAGGGCTCGGCTGCGTCTTCTACGGCGTCTTCATCGAGCCCTACCGCGTCGTCGCGCGTCACGTCCGCGTCCCCCACCGCAAGGTCAAATCCCCCCTCCGCATACTCCACATCGGCGACCTCCATGTGCGGACCTGGAGCCGCGTCGAAGAGCGCGTGCTGGCCGAAGCCCGCCGCGCGGCCCCCGACCTCGTCTTCCTCTCCGGCGACTATTCCGCGGTGCCGGGCTCCGTCGCCGATTTGGAACGCCTGCTCCGGGAATTGGCGGCGGTCGCTCCGGTCTACGCGGCGTTGGGGAACTCGGAATATCTGCGGCCCGTCCAGCAGGCCATCCGCCTCCCCGGCCTGACTTGGCTCGACGACGACAACCGGGCCGTGTCGGTGCGCGGGACGACGCTCCGGGTCTACGGCATCCGCCCCGGCAGCGAGCGCAACTTCTGGCAGTTGGGGCGCAACACCCGCCCCTTCGAACTGGGCGTCTGCCTCTACCACTTCCCCGACTTCGCTCCCACCGTCGAGCGGGTGCCCTACGACCTGATGCTTTCCGGCCACACCCACGGCGGCCAGATCCGCCTGCCCGGCGTCGGCGCCCTCATCAGCATGTCGCGGGCCGGGACAGCGTACGCCGAAGGCGTGTTCCGCTCCGAGGGGAAGACCGCCGTCGTCACCTCGGGCGTGGGCTGCGAGAGCTATGGCCTCCCCCGCGCGCGCTTTTTGTGCCCCCCCGAGGTCGTGGTCGTGGACCTCGTTCCAGAAATCCCGAAGAAATGAGCCTGTTTTGGAGCGCTTGGTCTCCGCTCAACCTCTTCCTTGACGCCTTCCTTCTGGGCTCCGCCTGGCTGTTGGGCTGGATCGTCGTCAGGGGTGAGCCAAGACCCCTTTCGAACGTAGCCTGGGCACGCGCCATCATCGCCGGGGTTGCCCCCTGGCCTCTGCTCGTCCTCTTGGGTCTCGGGCTCGGGGGGTTCTTCTTGTTGGCGCGGTTCGGCTGGACCTTCGGCACGGTCGCTCTACCCGTCCTCCTGGTCCAACTCGCGCGGGAGCGTCGAGAACGGCGCCTCTTCATCCTCGCCGCCGCGATTTTGGCCGTGAAGGTCTTCGGCGAGGTCATAGAGCCGGACCGTTTGGAAGTCCAAAACGTCACAATCCCGGTCGTCGGACTCAAGGCACCCGTCCGTATAACGCATCTATCCGACCTTCAGATGGACGGCCTGCGAGGTTTTCATGACCGCGTCCGGGCGGCCTCCGACGCCTTCGACCCGGACCTCATCGTTTTTTCGGGAGACGTCATTAACCACGCAAGTCTCGTCGGCGAGACCGCTCCATATCTACGCGCCTTCCACCGCAAGACGGGCGCCTACATCGTCACGGGTGACGTCGACTTCGGCTTCGATTGGCCGTCGTTCACCGCGATGGCGGGGTTCACCCCAATCGACGGAAAGGTGGCCCGCGTGAAGATCGGGCCGACCACCTTGGACCTCTTAGGGCTAGCCCTCGGCGACGCTGGGAATCAGGCTCTCTTCGACAACCTTATCGATTCGTCCCGGGGAGCCGACGCCCGAATCCTCCTTAGCCACAGACCCGACGCCCTTAAGCTCATCGGAGCCGCCGCCGTCGCCGTTCTATTTACGGGCCATACGCACGGCGGTCAGGTCTGCCTGCCTTGGTTCGGGCCCATCGTGACGCTGACACGCGTCAGCCGCGAAATTGCGGCGGGCGGCGTCCATATAGTGGGCGGAACCTCCATCGTCCTTAGCCGGGGCCTCGGCTGGGAGGGCCACGTCGCCCCGCGCGTGCGGCTCTTCTGCCGGCCCCACCTCCTCCTAGTCACCCTCGTCCCCGCCCCGTAACCTTTAGGACTTGAATTCCCCCCGCTGCCCGGGCTTAATATGAGGGTGAGGCTCCTGCTCGCCCTGCTCCTGACGGCTTCGACGGGTTCGTTCGCCCAGAACATGCGCATCCTCGCCGGCGACGACTCCGAGGACGTCAAGCAGGCCGCCCAGGAGATGCGCGAGCTCGAGCGGCGCATCAAGCGCAAGGACATCCCCCCCATCTCCTTCGAGCTCAACAAGGCCGTGCTCAAGCCCGAGGCCAAGGCCGCGCTCGAGTTCGTCGCCGACGTCATGCTCAAGCACCCGGACTTGAAGCTGATGGTCTTCGGCCACACCTGCGACCTGGGCTCGGACGAGTACAACCTCTGGCTCTCCCAGAAGCGCGCCGAAGATC
>SCTT01000490.1 GCA_004322435.1 bacterium | reverse complement strand
ATCTTCCCCTCCGCGGCGTCGATACTGGGGTTGGGTTCTGGGGACGCTCGCCGCCACGTCGTTGCCTTTCGCCATCGACGGCTCGGCCATGGCCCTGTCCGTCCTCGGCCTGTGCTGCCTCTGGGCCGTCGTTCTCGCCGCGGTCAAAGCCTGGAAGACGCTGCGCTTGGCCTTCAGCGGCCTCAAAGACTGAAGGCTCCTAGCTCTCCATCACGTGCCCCAAGAGAGGGCGCAGAGCCCTGACCCAGTCGGAGTGAGGATCCTCGACCACGACGAGCTTCCCGCGGTTCGTGAGTTCCGGGATGCGCCGCTCATGCGGCATCCAGCGGCAGTCGGAGCTGGGGATGCGCCGGATGGACGCCGTCATGTCCTCGGCCTCCAACGCACCCGGCATGTTGCATTGGTTGACGACGAGCACCATCGGGGCGCCGCTCCTCCCACCGGCTCCCAGCGCCGCCTCGGCGGCGTCGAAATGGGCGCGCTGGGGCAGGCAGGTCCAGAAGGTCAGCGTGGAGATTTCGAGGGCCATCCTCCGCAGCGGGGAGCAGGGATCCACGTCCAAGAAGAGGTCGTAGGTCAGCGAGAGGCGCTCGAGCTCGCGCCGGGCCTCGCCGGGGAAGACCCGCTTGGCCTCCTCGGGGTTCGCGGCGAGCGGGAGGACGCCCACCCCCCACTGCGAGAGCGGCACCTGGGGGCGCGTCCCTCCGCGGGTGACCTTGGTGCCGGCCCGCATGAGCTCGGCCAAAGTCGGCGGCGTGAGGCCCAGCTGGGGCGAGAGGTCGTCGCGGCAGAGCGGGTCCAGATGGACGATGACGACCCCGCGGGACTGGGTGCCCGCCCAGGCCAAGGCGAGGTTCAGGGCCACGGTGGACTTGCCCGCCCCTTCCTTCGAGCCCGTCAGGCACACGATGCGGCGCTTTCCTCTCGTCGGTGTCTGGTCTTCCATGCCCGCAGGGTAGCAGGCCGCCTTCTCCCAATTGTTTTGGGTAGGTGAAAGTCAGGTAAGGATTTAGTTCCGAAACGTGCCTGACCCTTTGGTTCCCGAAAAGAAGACGCCCGCCTGTGCGAGGCGGGCGTCTGTCCGATGGGGAGACGGCCTTCTAGCGCTTGAGCGCCTTCTCGAGAGCGTCGACGAGCTGGTCGGCGTTCTCCTTGGTGATGATGAGCGGCGGCTTGATGCGCAGGACGTTGCCGGCCTGCGCGCCCTTGCCGATGAGGACGCCCTCGGCCTTCATCTTCTCCATGACGTCGCCCGCGAGGGCGGCGTCCGGGGCCTTGGACTTGGCGTCTTTCACAAGCTCGATGCCGAGCATCAGCCCCATGCCGCGGACCTCGCCGATGCGCTCGTCCTTGGCCTGCAGCTTCTTGAACTTCTCGATCAAGTAATTGCCGACGACCTTGGCGTTCTGGGCGAGCTTCTCGGTCTCGATGACCTCGAGCACCGCGTCCACCACCGCGCAGGCGACGGGGTTGCCGCCGAAGGTGTTGAAGTGGTTGCGGCCCTTGAGCGAATCCGCGATCTCGCGGGTCGTGACGACGGCCCCGATGGGGTAGCCGTTGCCGAGGCCCTTGGCCATGTCGACGATGTCGGGCTTGACACCCCACTTCGTGATGCCGAGGAAGTCGTCGCCGGTCCGGCCGACGCCGCACTGCACCTCGTCGGTGATGTAGAGGCCGCCGGCGTCTTTGACGTGCTTATAGACGCGCGGGAAGTACTCGGGCTCGGGCACGATGCAGCCGCCGTTGCCGGCGATGGGCTCGCCGATGAAGCCGGCGATCTTGCCGGGCGTGCAGTGGTCGACGATGTTCTTGACCTCGTCGGCGCACCACTCGGCGAACATCTTGGGCGTCGAGCCTTCCGGCCGCCGGTAGGTGTAGTTGGAGGGCGCGAGCGTCACGCCGGGCAGGTACGGGGTCGAGTGCCGCCAGGTGGACTGGCCGGTCAGCGTCATCGACATCATCGTGCGCCCGTGGAAGCTGTGCCGCAGGCCGATGAAGTCCGCGCGGCCGGTGTAGGCCTTGCAGAGGATGGTGGCGAGCTCGGTCGCCTCGGTGCCGGAGTTCGTGAAGAACACCGCGTCGAGCGCCGGGTTGGCGGGCTTGACCATCTTAAGGAGGCGTTCGGCGGCCTTGGGCAGCTCGGGGTAGAGGTAGAGGGTCGTGGTGTGCCAGAGCTTCTCCATCTGCTTCTGGGCGCGCTCGACGACGAGCGGGTGGCAGTGGCCGACCGACACCGTCACGACGCCGGCGAAGGCGTCCAGGTACTTGCGGCCCTTGTCGTCCCACACGTACTGCATCGAGCCCTTGCTGACGAGCATCGGCTCCTTGTAGTAGGACATCATCGGGAAGCAGGTCTTC
>SCTT01000489.1 GCA_004322435.1 bacterium | reverse complement strand
GTCGTCGGAAACGGTCATGGAGGGGATAAGCCGTCCCCCTGAATATAGCAATAATCCCGCCAACGGTCAGTCGGCGGTCCAGGACAGCGGGGTGCCGACGACCTGGGACCCCGAAAGCACCACGATGGAGCCGTCCTTGCCGCTGTAGCGGGGCTCGACCTTGAGCTCCCCGGACTTGGGCTCCGCGGCCACGCTCACCTGCGTGGTCCGCACCGTCTTGGGGATCCCGTTCTTCTCGAAGTCCCAGGCCCGGACGTTGTAGCGCCGGACCGGGCCGTCGGCCCCCGCGCGAATCGTGAAGACCACATACACTTCGCCGCCCTTCCCCTTATAGACCGCCGCCCCCTGCAGCGCCTCGGCGTCGCCCTTGACGAACTCGACGGCCTTGTCGCCGACCTGCAGGGTCGGCTGGAACTTCTCGTGCAGGACCGCCGCCGCGGCGGAGGCGTCGAGCGCGAACCCCGTGCCGGCCGGCGGGGTCCCGGCGGAGCCCGACTCAGGCTGGCCGAGCTCGGGCCAGAGCTTGACGACGGAGCTCCCCCCGCCGGCCTGGTTGAAGGCGGCCGCGACGCCGAGCTTGGACCCGGCCTTCGGGCCGCTGACGGAGAACGACGTCGCCGCGGCCGCCTGGGCCTGCTCCAAGAGGCGCTTGAGGATCGTCTCGGAGTCCGCGTCGGAGTAGCCGGAGAGGGCCAGCGCGTGCTTGAGCGCGGCGGGGTCCGAGACGCTTTGGAAACCGTCCTCGGGCTTCCAGCTGCCCGCAGCCTTGAGCTCCGGGCGTCCGTCGCGGAAGCCCGAGGCCGCGGCGTCCATGTAGCTGACGCCGACGTTGCTGCGCGCGGCGACGATCTTCCCGCCGAGCACCTCGAGGCCCACGACCGAGGTGAACTCGCCCGTCCCCTGGCCGAGGAACTGGGGATGGACGATGCTCTTAAAGTCCTTGTCGAACATGATGATGAACTTCTTGTCGAACTCCGTCGCGCCGGTGGCCTCGTAGATCTTGACCCGGGGGGTCGTCAGCAGGCCGTTGAGGCGCGAGGCCGTCGGCCCGTCGGGAGAGTAGGTCCCCAGCTGCGGCCAGCCGTCGGTGCGGACCTGGCCGGGCGGGGTCGCCGAGTCCGGCGTCTGCCCGACGGCGGGCGGCTGGCCCTTCTCGATGACGTATTTCCCGTCGCGGAGCACGGCGTCCCACCATTGACCCTTCGCGTCCTGGCCCATCGACGCGCGCGGCAGCGCGACGTCCTGCGCGCCCTCGCGCCGGATGACGGTCGCGAGGAAGTCGGGGCGCATGTCCCGCACGGAGCCGAACTTGGAGCCCTTGAGGTCCAGCTGACGGAAGTCCATCGTCTGAGGGTTCGTCTCGTCGCGCCCCGCGCGCTGGGCGAAGAGGCCGTCGAGCTGGTCCTTGGGCCAGTAGGAGAACTGGCCGTAGCCCACCGAACGCTGGCCTTCCTTGGGGCCCTCGGTCTGCGTGTACGTCTCGGGGGAGACGTAGTACTCCTTGCCGCCGATCTCCACGACGCGTCCGTAGCTGAACACCCGGGCCGCGCGGTAGGCGTACGCCTGGCTCAGGCTCATCGGGCCCTCGCCTTTGGCGTTGACGAGCGGGCCGCCGGGCCCCGCCAGCGACACCGCATGGTCGTCGCCGTTGGCCTTGACCGCGACGGTCAGCGGGACGCCGCCGACCGTCACCGTCACGCCCGCGGCGAGCTTGTCCAAGTCCGAGCGCAGCGAGAACGTCGCGCCCTGCGGCGCCGCGCGGTTGTTGATGTTGACGACGTGGACCACGTCCTCCAGGCTGCCGTCGGGCATCCGGCGCGAGGAGATGGAGAACGAGAACTGGTTGCCGGCCTTGTCCTTGTAGACGTGGCGGTCGCCGAAGACGCCGTAGGCCTGCGAGCCGTCGAAGCCCACCGAGGCCAGGGTGTCGGAGCCGGCGGCGGCCTTGGCCTGCTCGGAGGGGGCGGCCTTCCCTTCGGCCGGCTTCCTGCGCTCCTCCTTCGGCGGCTTCTCGTCCTCGCCCTTCTCCTTGACCTTGTCGCCGGCCAGCGCCTTGGTCAGCGCCTCGCCGGTCAGGCCCTTGAGGTAATCCTTGAGCGTGAGGTCGGCCTTGGCCTTCTTAGCCTCGGCATACCCGTCCAGGATGCGCTTGCGCTGGGCCTCGCCGGCGGGCCCGCCCATCGAGGCGTTCCACAAGAGCTCACGGACCGACGGGTTGTCCGTCATCGCCTGGTTGGCGCCGTTGCCGCCCTTCGCCCGGCTCGCCGAAAAGAGGTTCTGGAACTCGCGCTCGGCGTCGGTGGAGGCCGTGCCGGCGTCAACCTTGGGCTTCATCTTCTGGCGCGCCATGAAGTCGAAGAAGTAGCGCTGGTCGTCGGTCTTCAGGGTCGCCATGAACGCCGGGTCGAAGACCTGCGCGCCGGTCAGCTTCGCGAAGTCCCCTTCGGGAGCCTTCTTCTCGAGCTCGGCCCAGTACGCGGCGATGGCCGCCCGGTCCCGGTCGAACGTGCTGGGGGCTTCCTCGGCGAACGCCGCCAGGGCGGCGGTCAGGCACAGGGCCAGGCTCAAGGGCATGGGGGTTCTCCGGGTCACGCTTCCTTATATTACCCCGCAACCGGCCCGGGAGCCAGCGGCCTAGGTCCCTAGGCCCCTTGGGCCCTGGGTCCTATGTTCCTGCGCGTGTATAATGCGGCGTGCGGAAGACCTCCTCCGACGGCCTCTGGGTCTGGCTCCTGAGCGCGGTCGCCTTCTTCGCGCTGGTCATCGTCTACTTCCTCGGGCCCCGGCTCTTCTCGCCGCTCGCCGGAGGGCGCCCCGCCCCGGCTCCCTACGCGCCGGCCGCCCTCCCCGACCCGGCCGTCTCGACCTTGCCCACCGCGCCCATCCGGATGAAGATCAAACGCATCGAGCCCCGGAAATACCGGAGGGAGGGGGACCTTCCCCCTCCCTCGCCGGTCGCCCGCCCTTAGACGAAGCGTCTTACTGCAGCCGGGCCTTCAGACGCTCCATCCGGCTCTTGAGGTCGGCCGCCGCAGACTGCGCGGTGGCCGCCTCCGACTTGGCCGCGTCGCGCGCGTCCTTCGGAGCCGAGTTCTTGGCCGGGCCCTTGCAGGCCTCGTAGAGCGTGCAGTCCTTGTAGTCGTCGATGGCCTTCTTGGCCGCGGTCGAGTTCTTCGAGATCTGCTCCGCCGCCTTGGTCGCCGCCTCCTGGGTCGTCTCGTAGGTCAGCTCGACCTGGTAGGTCCGGAACCCGGATTCCCGCACCGCGTCCCGGGCGATGTCCACGTTCTTGGCCGCCGTCTCCAGGTTCGTGGCCGCGTCCCGGAAGAGTCCGGGGATCTCGGTCTGGGCCTGCGTGATCATGTCCCTGAGCCTGCCTTCCGGGCTGCTTGCGGCCATCTGCCCGATGCTCTGGGAGAGCTGGTCGGCCTTCGCGCGCAGCGCCTTCGCGTCCCCGTCCACCTTGGGCGGGTCCCCCTGCGGATGCTCGGGGTTCTGCTTGGAGAACTGCCCGGCTTTCGCGAGCTCCGGGAGCCTCTGGGCGTCCTTGTCGAAGTCGGTCTTCGCCCCGCCCTTGTCGTACTTCTCGTTCTCCTTGAACTCCGGGTCTTTGAGCATGCCCAGCTGGGCGACGATGTCGGGAGCGACCTTGGAGGCGGCCGCCTCCGTTTCGCCGAGCTTCGGCGCCTTCTCCTGCATCGCCTTGATGATCTTCTCGTGGCTCTTCAACGGGTCCTTGAACTTCGCCAGGGCCTCCTCGAGGGCCGCCTTGTCCGCCTGGACCTTCTGCGCCGCGGCGTTCAGGTCCGCGGCCATGGCTTTGAACTTGTCGTCGCCCGTGGCCAGCGCGGCGGCCTTGGACTTGAGGTCCCCGGCGCTCACATCGAGGTCCTTCATCGCCGCGGTCACTTCGTCCACCTTCTTGCCGCTGGCCTCGAGCTGTTTCGGGGCGGAGTCGGGCCGGTCCACCTTCCCGATGGCGCCCACGCGCGTGACGCCGCCCGGCGTCGCCGCCACCGAGCCCGTCCGGTCCGCGGCTCCCGGCGGCTTCTCTCCGCCGCCCCCGCCCGGCGACCCGCCGCCCGAGCCGCCGCCCGAGCCGCCGCCGCCGTCCTTCTTGCCTTCCAAGAGCTTGTCCAAGACCTTCATGAACGCCTGCTGGGCGGTCTGCACGAG
>SCTT01000488.1 GCA_004322435.1 bacterium | reverse complement strand
CGGGTTCACCGGCGTCGCCGACGACACGGCGACGCCGGTGAACCCGTGCTCGGGCGAAAAGAGCGCCGAGAGCGTCACGTTCGAGGCGTTGGCGAGGATCTGGAAGGTGGTCCGGCCCGTGCGGTCGCGGCCGGTCTGGTTGGTGATGAGCCCGACCCGCTTGCCCTTCAAGTCCTCGAACCCGCGCTCGGCGAGCACGTCGATGCCGGAGAGCACCGGCGGCGGGGCCGCCGCGGGCTCCTGGGCGGGCGCGGGCGCGGCGGCGAGGAGCGCCGCGAGCAGGGCCCCGGTCACCGGGTCCTCGCGGGCGCCTTCTTCAGGAGCACGTAGAGCTCGCCCGAGTCCCAGACCCGGTGGGCCATCGCCGAGGCCTCGTCGCCGTGGCCCATGTAGAGGTCCACGCGGCCGGGGCCCTTGATGGCGCCGCCGGTGTCCTGGGCGAGCATCAGGCGTCCGACGGGCGCGCGGGTCAGCAGGCGCCCCTCGGCGTCGGCCTGCGGCAGGCTCACGAAGACCCAGCAGGCGGCCCCCAACGGCAGGGCGGCGGGGTCCACCGCGATGGAGCGCCCCGCGGTCAACGACTGGCCGATGGTGCCGTTGGGCTCGCCGTCGGCCGGCAGGTCCACGAGCTCGAAGAAGGTGTAGCGCGGGTTGCGCGAGACGAGCCAGGCCTCGCCTTCGGGGTGGTCGGCCAGGTACTGCTTGAGCGTCGCGGCGTTGAGCTGCTCGCGGGTCATCGCGCCGGAGCCGATGACGGCCAGTCCCACGCTCTGGTAGGGCCGGCCGTTGGTGCCGGCGAAGCGCGCCATCGCGGTCGAGCCGTCGGGGAACTTGAGCAGGCCCGAGCCCTGGATGTGGATGTCGAGCCGGTCGAAGGAGTCCTTGAGCCAGACGAGCTCGAGGTCCTTGCCGCCCAGCTCGCCGCGCACGTCCACGTCCCGCCGCGAGAAGTACGGGACGAAGGCGCCGGACTTGTCCACGCGGCCGTAGAGGCGCTCGCCCTTGTACTTGGGGTCGAAGGAGGAGAGGTCGACCTCGACTAAGTCGGGCGGACGCTTATAAAGGGGGAAGCGGTACTCGTCCGTCTTCTTGCGCGAGGCCGGCAGGGTCGGCTGATAGTAGGAGGAGTAGAACGCGCCCCCGCCGCCGGTCGAGCCGCGCACGCGCCACAGCTCGAAGCCTTCCTTGAGCCGGGCGGTCAGCGCCGCGGCGTCCGGCGAGGCCCGGCGCGCGGCGACGAGGTCCTCGAGGGTCTCGGCCAAGAGGCGCGTGCCGACCTGGACCGGGCCGACCTGCCAGAACTTATCCTCGCTCCCTTTGAGGTAGGCCAGCGACTTCTCGGCGGCCCGGGCGAGGGAGTCGGCGGCCAGGTCGTCGGCCAGGACGGGCCAGGCTTCGGGCGCGACGCGCTCGAAGGCGGGGGGAGGAGGGGGAGGGGGCGGCGTGACGGAGACGGGCGGAGCCTTCGGCGGCGGCAGGCAGCCGGCGAGGACGAGGAGAATCGGGAAAAAGCGCCGCGTTTTCACGGTCCGAGTATATACAATACGTCATGTCCGCCGCCGCCCTTACCCTCGCGCTCTCGCTCTCCCTCGAACAGCAGGTCGGCCAGCTCTTCGTGGTCACGGTCGACACGGTCTCCGCGGCCCGCGACGAGGACCTCATCCGCGGCGGCCTGGTCTCCGGCGGGCTGCTCCGTTGGGATAAGTTCACCGCCGCCGAGCTCGCGGCCTTCACGGCCTGGCTGCGCGAGCGCTCGCCGAAGGGCCTGCCGTACATGGTCTTCGCCGACCACGAGGGCGGGCCGCTCTTCACCCAGCGCTCCTTCGGCGCGACGGTGATGCCCGGCAACATGGCGCTCGGCGCGGCCGACGACGAGTCGCTGGCCGCCGCGGCGGCCGAGGCCAGCGCGCGGGAGCTGGCGGCGCTGGGCGTGCACGCCGACTTCGCGCCGGCCGTGGACGTCAACTCGAACCCCTTGAACCCCATCATCGGCGTGCGCTCCTACGGCTCGGCCCCGGACCGCGTGGCGGCCCTGGGCGCGGCCCAGGTGCGCGGCTACCTGGCCGGCGGCGTGATGCCGGTGGCCAAGCACTTCCCCGGCCACGGCGACACGGCCACCGACTCGCACGTGGGCCTGCCGGTCGTCGACCGGCCGCGCGCGTCCTTCGACCGGGTGGAGCTGCCGCCGTTCAAGGCCGCCATCGCGGCGGGCGTGCCGATGGTGATGCCCGCGCACGTCGTCGCCCCCGCGCTGGGCGCCGCCGACCGCCCGGTCACCTTCTCGGCCCCGGTCCTCGAAGGGGTCCTGCGCGGCGAGCTGGGCTTCTCCGGCGTCGTGGTCTCCGACAGCCTGGACATGGGGGCGGTGGCCAAGAGCACCGACGTGGCCGAGGCCTCGGTGCTCTCTTTCCTGGCCGGCTGCGACTTCCTGCTGACCGGCAAGACCGACTATCGCCGCACCTACGGGTACTTCTTGGAGGCCGTGCGTTCGGGCCGCGTTCCCCAGGAGCGTCTGGCCGCCGCGGTGGGGCGGATTTTGGCGCTCAAGGCCCGGTTCCCTGCCGCGCCACCCGCTCTGGACGCGGCTTACGGCCCGGCGACCGCGAAGGCCGTCGCCGAGGCGGGCCTGACCTTGGTCCGCGGGTCTTTGCCGCTCAAGGCCAAAGCCGGCCCGCTCGTGCTGGTCGCCTTCCGCTCGAAGTCATACGCCAAGGAGCTCGAGAGCTTCGCGGCCGGGCTGGCCCGGCGCTTTCCGGGCGCCGAAGCCGTGTTCCTGGACCCGAAGCCCTCCCCGGAGGACGCGGCGAAGGCCCGCGCCGCGGCCGCCAAGGCCGGGGCCCTGGCCGTGGGCACCTATCTTTGGGGGGCGACCCCTCCTAAGGAGCAGGTGGACCTGGCCGCGGAGCTCTTCGCGCTGGGCAAGCCTTCGGTCCAGCTGAGCCTGATGAACCCCTACGACGCCGACCGTTATCCGGCCGCGGGGGCCGTCCTCGCCCTCTACGGCCCCACCCCCGCCATGCTCGAAGCCGCCGCCGCGGCCTTGGCCGGCGAGCTCGAGCCCTCCGGCGCGCTGCCCGTGGCTTTGGCAAAACCGTAATCGGGCCCGCGCCCACCCCCTCCGTTCCCTTGAGTTCCTCGACGGGATTTGCTATACTATCACGTCGGAAAGACGCCGAAATGATATTAGATGGCAAAAGATGGACATAACAATCCATCCTGCCCACTGGAGCTGACGCATGTATCTTAAGAGCATCGAGATCCTGGGATTCAAATCCTTCGCGGACCGCACCCGCATCGAGCTTAAGACCGGCATCAACGGCGTCATCGGCCCCAACGGCTGCGGCAAGTCCAACATCATGGAGTCCATCCGCTGGTGCATCGGCGAGATGAGCTGGAAGTCGCTGCGCTCGGAGTCCATGGTCAGCGTCATCTTCGCGGGCACGGCGCGGCGCGCGCCGATGAACCTCTGCGAGGTCACCCTCACCTTCGACAACGCCCAGAGCCTGCTGCCGGTCCAATATTCCGAGGTCCAGGTCAGCCGCCGGCTGTTCCGCTCCGGCGAGTCCGAGTATTACCTCAACAAGACCCAGTGCCGCCTGCGCGACATCCGCGAGCTCTTCCTCGACACCGGCATCGGCAACGACGGCTACGCCATCATCGACCAGGGCCAGGTCGACTTCATGGTCAAGTCCAAGCCCGAGGAGCGCCGGGCCCTCTTCGAAGAGGCCGCCGGCGTCGCCAAGTACAAGGCCAAGCGCACCGAGGCCCTGCGCAAGCTCGACCGCGTCGAGATCGACCTGGGCCGCCTGCAGGACTCGCTCTCCCTCATCAACGAGCAGATCAAGAAGCTCGACGCCGACGCCCGCAAGGCCCAGCTCTTCAAGAAGTACAAGGAGGAGCTGGCCTCGCTCGAGGCGGGCTCCATCCTCCGCGAGGTCGCCCAGCTCGACGCGTCGCTCACCTCCGAGCGCGCGCGCCTGACGCCGCTGGCGGAGCAGCTCGCCGAGCTCAGGACCCGCATCGGCGGCGACGAGGCGCGCCTGGCGGCCTTGAACCTCGAGCGCACCTCCCAGCAGGCGCAGACCATCGAGGTCAACGGGAAGATCTCCGACGCCAAGGTCGAGTCGGCCACCCTCGAGGAGCGCGCGAAGAGCGCGGACCTCCAGACCGCCGACACGACGGCCCTGCTCGAGGAAGGCCGCAAGCGCCTCGTCGAGGACGAGCGCCGCGCCGAGACGATGGCGCCGGTCATCGAGTCCGCGCGCCAGGCCCTTGAAGAGGCCGGCAAGCGGGCCGACGCCGCGAAGGCCGACCTCGCGCGCTTCAGCGCCGAGTTCGAGTCCCTCTCCGGCGAGCGCGACGCGGCCGTCGCGGCCGTCGAAGCGGCCCGCGGCGCCGTCACCGCCGCCGTGCAGGGCGCCATCGAGGCCGGCCGCCGCGTCTCCTCCGCCGAGAGCCGCTGGGGGAACCGCAAGAACCAGCTCGAGAACACCCGCCGGCAGACGGAGAAGGCCGCCGGCCGCCGCCAGACCGTGGCGGCGCAGGTCGCCGAGGCCCGCGCGGCCCTAGACACCGCCCGGGAGCGCCTGGGCGCGGCCCGGAACGCCGCCGAGCAGGCCGAGGCTTCGGCCGTCGCCGCGCGCGCCGAGCTCGAGGCCTTGAGCCGCCGCTCCTACGAGCTCAAGACCGAGGAGGCCGGCGTGTCGGCCCGCGTCGAGGCCCTCGAGGCCCAGGGCGCGCAGGACCCTTATTGGGTGGGCGCGCAGGCCGTGACGGCGTCCGGCATCCCGGGCGTGCTCGGGACCGTGCGCTCCCTCATCGAGACCGACGAGGCCGCCCGCCGGCCGGTCGAAGACGCGTTGGGCGAACGCCTCTACGCCGTCGTGACCGCCGACCTCCCCGCGGCCCGCACGTCCGTCGAGTTCCTCAAGGGCCTCGGCCGCGGCCGCGCCCGGTTCCTCGTGGCCTCGGCCCTGCCGGCCCCGACGTCCCCGGCCGCCGGCCTCCTGGCGCACGTGCGCTTCGCCTCCGAGCACGAGGCCGTCGTCGCGCACCTGCTGGGCGCGGCGTCCGAGGACTCCGGGACGCTCACCGACGGCCCCTGGCTCTGCGGCGGCGCGGCGGCCGGCGAGGCGCCCGCGGCCGGCTTGGCCGACGTCGACGCCCTGCGCCGGCGGTCTTTGTCGCTCAACGGCGACCTGGACGCCGTCACCGAACGGCGCGCCGCGCTTGAGGCGGAGCGCGTCGCCCTCGACGAGGCCGCCCGCCGGACCGCGGCCGACGTCCGGGCCGCCGACCTGGCCGAGCACCGCCTGGCCGACGTCCTGCGCACGGCCGAGAGCACGCTGGCCCACATCGAAGAGGAGCTCTCCCAGCTGGCCGGCGAGGAGGAATCGCTCGTCGCCGAGATCGCGACCTTCGCCGCCGAGCACGCCGCCGCCCTCGAGGCCCAGGCCTCGGCCGTCGCCGTGGAGGCCGAGCGCCGCGCCGGCGAGGCCGCCGCGACGGCCGCGCTGCAGGCCGCCGGCGAGAGGCTCGCCGCGCGCCGGGCCGAGAAGGAGCACCTCGAGCGCTCGGCGGCGAAGGTCGCGATCTCGGCGACGAGCGATTCCTCCTCGCCGGCCAGCTGGGAGAGCTCCTCTTCGATGTGG
>SCTT01000487.1 GCA_004322435.1 bacterium | reverse complement strand
CTTCGAGCGCTTCCTCGAGAACTTCCCCACGAGCGAAGACACCGCGCTGGCCCTCTTCCACAAGGCCGGCGCCCACTATACCCTCAAACAGTTCGAGCTGGCGGCGAAGTCGTACCAGCGCCTCATCGACGAGTACCCGAAGGCCGAGTACGCGAAGGCGGCCCTGTTCAACCTCGCCCTGGCCTACAAGGCGACCGGCAAGCTCGACCGCGCCGAGCAGTCGTACCGGATGTACATCATCTCGGCCGAGGGCGAGCCCAGCGGCAAGGACGCCCAGTGGGAGCTCGTCGAGGTGCAGAAGGAGCGCAAGAACTTCCGCGAGGCCCTCGAGACCTTGGAGCGCATCGAGCGGGGCGCCGACAACGAGACCGTCCTCGAGGCGGTGTTCCGCAAGTCCGAGGTCCTCCTGATGATGGACGACCGGGACGGAGCGGTGCTCGCCTGGCAGCAGATGCTCCCGCTGACTCCGAAGAACAACGCCTTCCGCATCAAGGGCCTGATCAACCTCGGCGAAGAGTACGAGAAGAGGAAGGACGACTGCGGGGCCGCGGGCGTCTACGAGGACATCACCCGCAACGCGCCGCAGGGCAACGTGGCCCAGGCCGCCCGGGAGCGGGCGAAGGCGTTCCGAGCCAGCTGCGGCGGCGGGAAGGCGCCCAAAGGGAAGGCCGGCGCCGACTCCGACGAATCCTCCGGGGACTTGGACAAGACCCAGGTGATGCCCGACGACGAGGAGGCCCCGAAGGGGAAGGGCAAGCCGGCCAAGAAGGCCCCGGCGGCGCCGGCGAAGAAGCCCGTCGAGGCCCCGGCGAAGAAGGCCCCCAAGAACAAGGAGATCAACATCCCCGGGATGAACTGATATGGGCGAAATACACTATCTCGAGATCTTCAAGCAGTCTTTCACCTTGGTCATCCTGCTGGGCTGCTCGGTCGTCTCCGTCACTTTGGCTTTGGAGCGCCTGATGTTCTTCCGCAAGGCCTGGGCCGACGGGGACAAGCTGCTGGCGCACGTGGCGAACCTGCTGCAGTCCGGCAAGGGCGAGGCCGCGCTGCACGAGACCAAGAAGAACCCCGCCGCGGTCAGCCAGGTCGTCCATTACGGGCTGCTGCACCGCGGGCGTCCCCGCCACGAGCTCGAGGAGCTGCTCGCCTCCAAGCGCCTCGAGGAGCGCCTCAAGCTCGAGAAGTTCCTCGTGGTCCTCGGCACGATGGGCAACACCGTCCCGTTCGTGGGGCTCTTCGGCACCGTCGTCGGCATCATCAAGGCCTTCCGCGACCTGGCGCTCGCCGGGACCGGCGGCCCCGCGGTGGTCGCCAAGGGCATCGCGGAGGCGCTCGTCGCCACCGCCGGCGGCCTGGCCGTGGCCATCCCCGCCGTCATCGTCTACAACCTCTTCATGCGCCGGGTGAAGTCCCTCTCGGTCGACATGGAGGTCGTGTCGGCGCGCTTTCTGGTGATGACCGGCGCGAAGTAGCGAAAGAGGCGACCCTTGGCCGGAGCGGCCCAGCAGCAAGACGGCGACCCGATCACGGACATCAACGTCACCCCGTTGGTGGACGTGAGCCTCGTGCTCGTCATCATCTTCATGGCCATCGCCCCGTTCGCGATGCAGTCGGGCATCAAGGTCCTCGAGTCGAAGGCCAAGGCCGCCGTCGGGAAGGTGTCGGCCTCCGAGAACGTCTCCATCCGGCTCTCCAAAGACGGGCGCATCGCCATCAACGGCAAGGACGCGGCCCGCGAAGGGCTGCTGGGCGCCCTCTCCGAGGCCCTGGCGGCCTCCAAGGACCGCATGGTCACGCTCTCCGCCGACGACGAGAACATCGTCGGCGACGTCGTCGAGGTTTTGGACGCCGCCAAGCAGGCCGGGGCGCAGAAGATCGCCATCATGACGACGGAGAAGCCCGCGGCGGGCGCGGCGCCCGAGGCTCCGTCCGAAGGGGACGGCGGATGAGCAAGCGCAAGGTCCCCCGCTTCGAGCTCGAAGACGACGCCGTCACGGGCATCAACGTCACGCCGCTCGTCGACGTGTGCCTGGTGCTCGTCATCATCTTCATGGTCGCCACCCCGATGCTCTCCCAGCCCGCTTTCGACGTGAAGCTCCCGACGGCGAAGACGAAGGAGGGGGAAGAGCAGGACAAGATCACCCTCTCTCTGGGGGCCGACGGCCGCGTGGCCGTGGACTCGATGGAGTTCACCGACCTGGCGGCGATGCAGAAGGCGCTGAAGGCCGGCCTGGCGGGGACCGAGTCGGGGCTGGTGGTCATCCGCGCCGACCGTGAGGCGACCCACGGCCGGCTGACCGACCTGATGGGCCGGGCCAAGGCCGCGGGCGCCCGTTCTTTGACGGTGGCGACGGAACAAAAGAAGCTTTGAGGGGTCTATAAAGGAAGATGGTGACGGCCATTCAGACGTACAAGGGGGAGTCTCCGACCCGGGTCCCGTCCGCCCTGGCGCTGTCGGTCGCCCTGCACTTGGCCGGCCTGGCCGCCTTCCTGCGCATCTCGGCGGCGCCGCCGGCGGAAGCCCCCATCCAGGCCATCGAGAACGTGGACCTCTTGGTCGAGGAGAAGGAGGAGGCCAAGAAGGCGGAGCCCGCGCGCCCCAAGGTCGCGCCGCCCTCGATGAAGGATTTCCTGCGCCTGGCCCTGCCTTCGGTGCCTAAAGCGATGCCGAAGATGCTGGACGCCGCGGTCCCGCTCGAGGACCGCCGGCTCATGGACATGACGCCCAAGCTCGACGACCGCGGCCGCATCAAGGAGCCCGAGAAGCTCGCCGCCCTCGACATGGAGCGCAAGCGTCCGACCTTGGCCAAGCTCGACGCGGCCCTGCCCGAGGAGCGGCGCCCGACGCGGACGCTGGCCGCCCTGCCGAAGCTCGAGGAGGTCGGCGGGCGTCAGGCGCCGCGCAAAGCCATCGAGGCGGCGAACCTGCTCGAGTCCGACCGCGGGCGCATGCAGCGCGCGCCCCTGGGGTCCATGGCCGAGCTCGCCGCCGAACGCCGGCGCCCCGCCCAGCCGGCGGCCCTCCTGCCGAGCGAGGCCCGGCCCGCGACGAAGCCGTCGGCCCTCTCGAAGATGGCCGACATGCTGACCTCCGAGGAGAACCGGATCTCGCTCTCGCCCCGGACCGCCGCGGCGCCTCGCCGCGAGACCCTCTCGAAGATGGCCGAGTCCGAGCCCGCTCCGCCGCCGCGCCGGGCGACCGAGGCTCAGACCGTCAAGAAGAAGGCCGTCGAGATCGAAGGCCCGCTGTCGAACCGCCGGGTCGTCGGCCACAGCCTGCCCCATTTCCCCGACTGGGCCCGCGAGATGGGTTTGGTCGAGGCCGAAGTCTCCATCCGTTTCTACGTGAGCCCCGAGGGCGCCGTGCTCGGCGACTCGATGCGCGTCGAGCGCACCTCGGGCTACGGCCGCCTCGACCGCCTCGCGATGGACCACCTCAAGGTCTGGAAGTTCCAGCCCAAGGCCATCGCGGGCAACGAGTGGGGCGTCATCACCTTCCGCTTCCTCCTGGAGTGACACCATGACCAAGACCCTGACCTTCGTGCTCGCCGCCGCCCTGGCCGCCCCGGCCTCGGCCGGCCTCTTCGGCTTCGGGAAGAAGAAGGCCGCTTCGGACAAGCCGGAGTCCGGAGAACAGCTTCCTGGGATGGAGAAGGGGGGCAAGGACGACGCGGACAAGCCCAAGATGGCGCAGGAGGAGGACCAGAACCGCGAGGACCTGGGCCTCGAGAAGGACCGTCCGGCCGAGGAGCAGTCGCCCTCCTCGGACGAGACCGGCAGCGGGGCGAAGGTCTCCGAGAACGAGACCGCCATCGGCGAGCACCCCTCCGAAGGGGGCCTCCCGCAGGAGGTCGTCATCAAGGCGACCGGCTCGAACAAGCTCAAGGTCAACAAGCCGGCCCTCTCCATCGAGGTAGACCCCTTCGAGTCGGTCCGCGAGTCGCTCAAGCCCGACCAGGGGCTGCTCCTGGCCGAGTCGCCGCTGACCGTGGTCTGGCGCCGCACGCACCCCGAGTTTTTGCGCAACGAGCGCGTCGTGTCCCCGGTGCTGACGACGTTCTCGGAGCGGCCCGGCATCGCCTTCAGCCCCAAGGACCAACTCGTCGAGGTCCTCGGCCGGAAGCTCGAGCCCAAGGAGGTCCGAGGCTACCAGTGGAGCCTGACCATCGCCGACGAGGAGGGCAAGGTCTTCCAGCACTACGAGGGCGCCGGCAGCCCGCCCGAGGAGATCGTCTGGTCCGGCGAGAACGACCAGGGCGAGTGGATCCGCGCCGGCCGCGCCTACTCCCCGGTCTACATGTTCTCGGACCCCGGCGGGACGCCGTACACCCGGGCGGGCGAGCCGCTGCGCTTTAAGGGCGTGGTCCACCAGGAGCGCGACGGGCTGCACGTGAGCCTGGACTCGCAGGGGCTCTTCGGCAAGGCCAAGGCCGCTGAGACGGTGGAGAAGGAGGGCGTGCCGCTCCTGCGCGCCGCCGCCGACCTCGTCAAGCGCAAGTACACCGGCGTCCCGGTCCGCGTCGAGGCCTACGCGGGGGGGAAGGCCCTGGCCGAGCGCCAGGCGCAGTCGGTGGAGTCCTATCTGGAGAAGGAGTTGATGCTCCAGGGCTCCGACATCACCTCCGACGCCTTGGCCGTCCCCTACGGCGAACAGCGCCTCGAGCTCATCCTCGTCAACCGCTGACTACAGATTAGGGACAGTCCCTAATCTGTAGTTGCCTCCTCACGAACCCCCGAGTTCCGGGGGTAACAAGGCTGTTTCTTCCCGTTACAGACCCGTGAATTGCGCTCGTCCCGGTGCACGGCTATACACCGGAAGACGTCATAGGCAAAGCCGGGGCAACCCGGCGGCGCAAAGCCACGGGGCCGTCGGGCTCGCCGGGCTGCCGAGATCGCCGACGCTTCGGCAGCCTATGGCATTCTTCTGGGTCAGGCTCATCGTTGTGTTGGTCGCGTCAGCCCAAGGGGCGGATGCCGACCCTTATGGTGAAATCGCCGGCCGGGTGTCCAGGGCGGCGCGCCAAGCGGGAATCAAGAGTCTTGTGATCCTCCCGCTCAAGCCGCTCGGCGCCGAGGACGCGCTCGGCGCCCGAT
>SCTT01000486.1 GCA_004322435.1 bacterium | reverse complement strand
CGCCGGCCTCAAGCCGGCGACCTCCGCCGCGCTCAACGAGTGCTCGGGCGGCGGCTGCTCCGTCCCCACGCCCTCCAAGGCCGCCAAGGACGCGAAGCCCTCCGTGTGGCAGCACCCCGTCGTCAAGTACGGCGCCCCCATCGCCATCTTGGGCGCCACCGCGCTGTTCTTCCAGGCCAGCCTCATCCCCGCGGCCATCATCTCGGGGTCCTTGATGTTCTCCATCCTCGCGCACGAGTCGGCCCACATCCTCGGCCTGCGCATCTACGGCGACCCGAGCCCGAAAGAAGCCGGCCGCGACCACTTAAACCCCTTCCGGCACATCGACATGTTCGGCACCATCCTCCTGCCGGCGGCCAGCATGGCCATCTCCCAGGCCGCCATCGGCTTCCCCATCCTGTTCGGCTGGGCCAAGCCGGTCCCGGTCGACTTCAATAACCTCAAGGACGTCCAGCACGACGCCGCGAAGGTCGCGGCGATGGGCCCGCTGATGAACCTCGCCATCGCCGGCCTCGCGTTCGGCGCGCTGGCCGCCCTCCCCGCCGTCGGGCTCCTGTCGGCCACCGGCACGGCCGCCATGGTCCTCGGCACGCTGTGGAAGATGAACCTGGCGCTGACGCTCTTCAACCTGCTGCCGCTCCCTTGGCTCGACGGCGGCAAGCTCCTCGTCGCCGCGTTCTCGAAGAGCGCCTACGCCCGCTGGACGGCCAACCCGAACCTGCCCGAAGGCTACCAGGGCCTGTTCCGGCGCATCTATGAGGGCCCCGCGAACCTCCTGACCCGCGCGAACGTCAAGACGCTCGGCCAGGTGAACGTCATCACCCGCGTGGCGACCTTGGGCGCCCTGGGCGCGTTCTACGCGCTCTTCTTCACGACCCTCCAGTTCCCGCTGCTCTTCTTGGCCCTGCCCTGCTCCTACGACTACTGGTGCATCCGCGAGAAGGTCCGCTCCGAGGAAGCCGTCGAGGAGATGATGGACCTGATGAGCCAGTGGGGCGCGGCGCTCGTGCAGATCGCCGAGGACCACGACGCCGAGTCCGAGGTCTCCGCCTACGAGGCCGAGCACGCGATGAAGAACGCCGTGGACCAGCTGCTCGAAGACCTGATGGCCAAGGAGGAGTTCCGCAACCTCTCCGACGAGGACAAGGTCAAGGAGTTCATGCGCGCGTACCCCGACCTCGCGGTCAAGTTCCTCAAGGAGAAGGTGATGGCCGCCGACTCCGAGGAGAAGATCCGCGAGATCCTCGCCGACCCGCGCAACGCCGCGTACATGGCCCGGCTCGAGAAGTGGCTCGTCGACCACAAGGTCTTCGAGAAGATGCACTCGCCGCACGCCAAGAAGAAGCTCAAGGACTCGATGCAGGAGGCCGACGAGAAGCGCAAGCGCACGGCCGGCGGCACGCCGCTGGCGGCCTTCGCGCCGCTGTTCCTCCTCCCGCTCGCGATGGCCGGCGTCCCCGGCCTCGAGCACCTCCTGGGCGGCGCGCTCTCGCCGTTCATCTCCGGCCTGGCCGCGCTCGGCATGGGCGGCCTGATGCTGGGGACCCTGCGCGGCGCCGACAGCACGCCCGAGGACGCGAGCTCCAAGCTCGTCTCCGCGGCGAACTTGAACGACTCCCAGCGCGGCATGGTCTACGTCCACTTCGCCGCCGGGACGACCCGCGACGCGGCGCAGGACGTGGCGACGGCGCTGGGCGGGGAGCTCCGCGAGACGGCCCGCGGCCTGGCCGGACCGGGCTTCGAGATCCGCCTGGACGCCCGCGACGCGATGGGCGCCGCCCGCAAGGCCCTGCAGGCCGCCCAGCACCAGGAGGTCAGCACCGTCGCGATGCACAACGCGGCGTTCATGGCCATCCGGATGGCCCCGCGCTCGGAAGCCTCCCGCGAGGCCGAGCAGCAGGCGCTCCCGTTCTCCGAGTCCGACGGCCCCAAGTGGACCCGCAACGGGACGATGGGCTCCGAGCTCGAGTTCTGGGCCAACGTCGGCACCCCCGTGCAGAACCCCGACCAGGCCTTGAAGGACTCCTTCCTCAGCCGCCATGGCATCTTCGACGGGACTCAGATGTCGGTGCGCTCGTGGGAGTGGGTCAACGGCTACCGCCTCAAGGTCGTCGCCAACGACTGGGCCCAGGCCGAGCGCATCATCCGCCAGATGAACGCCGACGCGGCCGTGACCTCGGTCTCGGTCCACCCCGACGCCCTGAACCGCCTGACGCTCGCCGACTCGGTCGACGCGACCGAGCAGTCCGCCGGCCGCTCCGCGCCAGAGACCGCCCCCGAGCCCGCCGGCCCGCCGGCCATGCCGGCCAAGGTCTCTCAGGACGAGACGATGACCGAGCGCAAGACCGTCCGCATCGAGTTCAAGGCCTCGGCCTCCGCGAAGGCCCGCAAGGACTTCATCGACATGCACGTCCGCAACCGGGCCCTGCGCTACCGCACCGAGGGCGACGCCCTCATCGTGGTGGTGCGCGAGTTCAAGTTCACCCCCGCCGTCGCCGAGGCCGCCCAGGCCGAGGACGCCGTCGAGGCCGTGAAGGTGTCGGCCTCCGCCTACCAGGGCCTCGACGCCTACCGGACGAGCAACCCCGAGCTCTTCGACCACTCGGTCGCCAACGAAGACACGCACAGCCCGCTCCAGGGCGCCGACGAGGCCCGCGGGGCGCTCGTCCAGGCCCGCGAAGGCGCCTCCTTGGACGACGTGAAGGCCTGGGCGGAGACCCTGCGCCTGCGCCTCATCGAGGCGGACTACCGCGGGATGCCCGGCCTGCACCTCTTCGAGGCCGCCGACTCCGAGGACCCGGCCTGGAACATCAACGCCGCCGCCGAAGCCGTGACTGCGGAGACCCCGGTCGCCTCCGTGCGCCCCCTCTCGGAGCACGCCGCCGCCCCCGCGGCGGCCGAAGCCGCGAAGGCGCCCGAGACGCCCAAGGCGTCCGCCGAGCCCGAGACGCCCCGCCGCGACGCCCACGCCGCCTGGGTCAACTTCCTCCAGACCCAGACCTTGGCCGACGGCAAGTCCACCCTGACCCCCAAGCAGGCCGGCCTCATCGCCGAGTTCTTGAAGCCGGTCGTCCCCCCCGCGGGCCGCAAGAAGCACCCCGTCATCGGGCGCGTGAAGGAGATGAAGACCGTCATCCCCATCGTGACGGCCCCCCGCGACATGATCAACTCGACCATGCTCGTCGGCCCGGCCGGCACCGGCAAGACCGCCATCATCGAGGGCCTGGCCCAGCTGATGGAGGACGCGCAGAACATGGACGCCGTCCGCGTCGAAGGAGAGGACGGCGCCTCCTGGCTCGACATCCGCCGGCTGCGCGGCCGCTGGCTCGTGAGCCTCGACATCGACCGCCTGCTCGCGGCCGACGAGCCCATCAAGATCCTCCTCTCGCTGTTGGACCTGCTGCCGCTCCTCAACTCCGCCGACCCGCGCGACGGCAACCGCATCATCATCCTCGCCGACGAGATGCAGAAGCTGCGCATGGACCCCCAGGGCGTCAAGATCATGAACGCGCTCAAGGGCCCGCTGCGCGACGGCCAGGTCGCCATCGCCGGCACCACCACCGAGAAGGAGTGGAAGGAGTACTTCGACAACGACGACGCCTTGAAGAGCCGCTTCGAGAAGCTCAACGTCGCCGAGCCCACCGTGGAAGAGACCGCCGAGATGCTCCACGGCGCGAAGTCCTACTACGAGTGGAAGCACGACACCGTCATCGAGGACGAGGCCCTCGACGCCGCGGCCAAGCTGACCGACCAGTTCGACAAGGAGACGCACAACCCGCGCAAGTCGGTGAAGCTCGTCGAGCAGGCCGCCGAGGAGGCGCGCCCCGACAACCGCCGGGCGTCCTTGGCGCTCGAGATCCGCGAGGGCTGGCGGAAGCTCTCCGTGCTCGTCTCCGCCGCGGCCAAGGACATGGCCAAGAAGGGCATCGCCTCCTCGCTGGCCCTGCCGGTCGAGGCCTATAACCGCGTCGCCGCCCTCGTCTCCGAGATCGTGGCGGCGCACGCGGAGCAGAAGAAGGTCCAAGACGGCGTGTCCGTCGTCGACATCGACCTCATCAAGCGCAAGCTCGCGAAGAAGACCGGCATCTCCGCAGGCCAGCTGACGCTGGGCGAGGAGGACTCCTCCCGCTACGTCAACATGGAGGCCGAAGTCTCCCGGCGGGTCGTCGGCCAGGACCGCGCCATCCGCGCTCTGGCCAACGCCATCCGCCGCAACAAGTCCGGCCTCTCGAACC
>SCTT01000485.1 GCA_004322435.1 bacterium | reverse complement strand
CACGGCGTCGAAGACGGCCCTCGAGAACTACCGCCGCAACGTCGCGGAGCCGATGCGCAAGCTCGCCCGCGAGTCCTCGGCCAAGCTGGCCGTCAAGGGGCGCTAGTGCCCGAGCAGGTCCTTAAAGCCTGGAGCAAGGCCTGGGACGCCTATCTCGAGACGCTCGGGAAGGCGGCCGAGGGCACGCTGACGAGCCCGGAGTTCCTGCGGTTCCAGCGGCGGTCGCTCGACCTCTTGTGCGGGCATCGGGACCTCATGCTCAAGGCGGCCGGCGAGCTGGCGGCGCCGAACAGGCCCAGGAAGGCGCGTGGCCGCAAGCGCTGAGGCCTTCCGGGTCGCCGTGGGACGGACCCCGTCGCGGCTGGTGAGCCGCGACGGGGCCGCGTCCTTGCGCGCGTACGGCCCGAAGACGGGGAAGACCCCCGTCCTCCTCGTCTATGCGATGGTGAACAAGCCGACCATCCTCGACCTGCTCCCGGGCCTGAGCGTCGTCGAGCGCCTGGCGGCGTCGGGGCGGCCGGTGTACCTGCTCGACTGGGGCGCCGCGCGGCCCGAGGACGCGGAGCGCGGCCTCGAAGACTTCGTCGGCGGCGTGCTCGACCGGGCGGTGGACGCGGTGCGCCGTCGCAGCGGCGGCGGCCCGGTGCACCTGGCCGGCTACTGCGAGGGCGGCGTGTTCTCTCTCCTTTATACGGCCCTCCGCCCCGAGAAGGTCCGCACGTTGGCCCTGTTCGCGACGCCGGTGGATTATTCCAAGATGGGCACGCTGTCGGTCTGGGCGCGCAAGAAGAACCTCGACGCCGCCCGCTTGGCCGCCTCCTTCGGCAACATCCCGGGGAGCTTCCTGCATTCGGCCTTCGAGATCTTAAAACCCTTCACGAGCCTGCGCGCCGAGCAGGGGTTCCTCACGGGTTTGTGGTGCAAGAAGCTCTCGGAAGGTCAGGAAGCGCACTTCCTGGCCCTCGAGCGCTGGAAGAAAGAGCATGTGCCCCATCCCGGGCGGGCCTTCGTCGAGGTGGTCCGGAACCTCTTCCAAGAGAATCGTCTCATGAAGAATTCGTTGAGCCTGGGGGGCGAGCGCGTGAACCTCAAGCGCGTGAGCTGCCCGCTCTTCGTGGCCGTCGGCGAGAAGGACCACCTCGTGCCTCCGGCCGCGGCTCTGCCCGCGGCGCGCCTGACCGGCAGCCGCGACGCCGTGGCGGTTCGGGTCGGCGTAGGGCACATCGGCCTGTCGGTCAGCGGGCGCGCCCACAAGGAGCTGTGGCCGCGGTATCTGGGTTGGATCAAGGAGAGGGACCATGGACGCCCTTGAGCTGCAGGCATTGTCGCGGCCGGACAAGGTCGCTTTGGCCGAGGACGGCGGGCCCTCCTACACCTACGCCGCTCTGGCCCGCGAGAGCCGCCGCGCGCTGGCGGCGCTTAAGGCCCGAGGCCTGCGCCCCGGCGACCGCGTGGCGCTCCTCGCCCACAACGAGGCCGAATCGGTCGTCCTCTTCTTCGCCTGCCGGGCCGGCGGCCTGACGCTGTGCCCGCTCAACTGGCGTCTGGCCCCGCCGGAGCTCGCGGCCATCCTCGCCGACTACCGGCCCGCTCTGCTCGTGAGCGGCTCGGCCTTCGCGGCCGACGCGGCCCTCCTGGCCAAGGGCTGCGACGCCCGCCTGCTCTCCACCGCGGACCTGGCCGCGGCGCGCGCCGAGGCGACGGACCCCGGGCCGCTGCGCCGCCCGCCCGAGCCCGAGTCGGTGCCGCTCGTCCTCTACACCTCGGGCACCACGGGCCGCCCCAAGGGGGCGATGCTGCCCAACCGGATGCTCGACGCCAACGCCGTCCACACCTTGCTCGGCTGGGGTCTGGGCCCCGAGGACTCGACCGTGAGCGCGGCGCCGCTCTTTCATACCGGCGGCTGGAACGTGATGACCTTGCCCCTGCTTTCGGCCGGCGGCACGGTGACGTTGACGCAGAAGTTCTGCCCCGAGCGTACGGCGGAGCTGATGCGGGAGGGCCGCGCGACGGCGCTCTTCGGCGTCCCGGCCATGCTGCAGACCCTCCTCGAGCTCGACCTCGGCGTGAAGCCGAAGTTCCTCATCTCGGGCGGGGCGCCCTGCCCGGCGCCGCTCTTGGAGCGCTTCCTCGCCCGGGGTTTCAACTTCAAGCAGGGCTTCGGCATGACCGAGGTCGGACCCAACTGCTTCTGCTTCCCCGACCGCGACGTGCGCCGCAAGCGCGGCTCCGTGGGCGTGCCGATGGCGGGCACGCGGATGCGCCTCACCGACGAGTCCGGGCGCGAGCGCGACGAAGGCGAGCTCTGGGTGCGCGGCCCGCACGCCTTCGCGGGCTACCTGGGCCGCCCCGAGGAGACCGCGAAGACCTTGGTGGACGGCTGGGTGCGCACCGGCGACCTGGCCTCGCGCGACGCGGACGGCTATTACTACGTGCTGGGCCGCAAGAAGGAGATGTTCATCTCGGGCGGGGAGAACGTCTACCCGGTCGAAGTGGAGGCGGCCCTGCAGGCCCACCCCGGCGTCCTCGAGGCCGCGGTGGTGGGCGTCCCGCACGAGCGCTGGGGCGAGGCGGGCCGGGCTTTCGTGGTGCCCCGCCCCGGCGAGCTCTTGGACCCCGGGGCCCTGGCCGCCTTCCTCGACGGGCGCCTCGCCCGCTACAAGCAGCCCAAAGAGATCCTGGTCCGGCCGTCGTTGCCGAAGAACGCGATGGGGAAGGTCCTTAAAGGAGCGCTCTCATGAAAGACAAGGTGGCGTTGGTGACGGGCGGGGCGCGCGGCATCGGCGCCTCGGTCTGCGACTCCTTCCTCGCTCAGGGGGCCAAGGTGGCCTTCACGGACTTAGATGACGCCGTCGGCGCCGCCCGCGAGGCGGAACTGGGAGGGCCGTCCAAAGCCAAGTACATCAAGGCCGACGCCGCCGATTCGGCCGACGCCGAGCGCGCGGTGGCCGAGACCGTGGCCGCCTTCGGGCGCCTGGACGTCCTCGTCAACAACGCGGGCATCACGCGCGACGCGCTGACCGCCCGGATGGAGGAGGGGGACTTCGACTCGGTGGTGCGCATCCACTTGAAGGGCGCCTGGGTCTGTTCCAAGGCCGCCTACAAGGTCATGCGGAGCCAGGGCGGCGGGCGCATCATCAACACCTCCTCCGTGTCGGCCTTGGGCAACGTGGGCCAGGCCAACTACGCCGCCGCTAAGGCCGGCGTCATCGGCCTGACGAAGACCTTGGCCCTCGAGTGGGCCCGCTACAACATCTTGGTCAACGCGGTGATGCCCGGCTTCATCGAGACGCGCATGACGGCCCCCCTGCCCGAGAAGGTGAAGGCCATGCTCATCGAGAAGATCCCGCTGGGCCGCTTCGGCAAGCCCGAGGAGTTGGCGCGTCTGCATCTGTTCCTCTCCGGACAGGGCGGCGACTACATCACCGGGCAGGTCTTCTGCGCCGACGGCGGCCTCACGGCGGGGTTCTGATGCCCCTGTCCCCTCTGCTCGAGCCCGCGGTCCGGTACGCGAAGGCGGCGACCGCGTTGGCCGAAGGCCCGAAGACCGCCCGCATCGGGCGCACGCCGAAGGCCTTGGTCTCGCGCGACGGCCGCACTTCGCTTTACCGCTATAAGGCCAAGGGCCGCCGCGCCGCCGGGGCGCCGCCGGTCCTCGTCGTGTACGCGCTCATCAACCGCCCGACGGTCCTGGACTTGTTGCCGGGCCGCAGCGTCGTCGAAGTCCTCTTAGCCCGGGGGCTGGACGTCTGGCTGCTCGACTGGGGCGTGCCGGGCCCGGAGGCGGCTTCTGAGGGCCTTGAGGAGCACGTGCTGGGCTACTTGGACCGCGCGGTGGACTCGGTCCGGTCAAAGACCGGCGCCAAGTCCGTGTCCCTCTTCGGCTACTGCATGGGCGGCACCCTGTCCATCATGTACTCGGCGCTGCGCCCCGCGAAGGCCGCGAAGCTCTTGGTCGCCGTCGCCCCCGTGCGCGGGCGCCAGAGCGAGGGCTTCCTGCACTTCTCCTCCCGCCCCGAGCTCTTCGATCCCTCCGTCTTCACCCTCACGGGCAACGTCCAGCACGAGACGCTCAACGCCGGGTTCGTGCTGCTGCGCCCGGTCGAGAATCTTCTGGGCAAGTACGTGCGCTACTTCGAGCGCGCCGGCGACCCGGACTTCGACGGCCTGTTCTTCGCGATGGAGCGCTGGCTCTCCGAGGGCGTGCCTCTGCCGGGCAAGCTCTACCGCGACTTCGTGCGCGGCGTCTACCAGCAAGACCTCTTGGTGGGCGCCGGCGTGCCGGTGGGCACGGAGCGCGCGAAGGCGGCGGACGTGCGCTGTCCTCTCATGACGGTGACGAGCGCGCAGGACCATCTGGTGCCGCCCTCCTCGACGAAGGCCCTCATCGAGCTCGCCAAATCCAAGGAGAAGCGCGCCCTCGAGTTCGCGGGCGGCCACGTGGGGCTCGCCATCAGCCCGAAGGCCCTGGGCACCGTCTGGAAAGAGGCCGCCGATTGGCTGTCGGAACCCGGGTCCAAAGGCCCAAGGATTAAAAAGGGGGGGCGGCTATAATGACCTCGATGCGCCTGCTGGCTCTCTTGCTGTCGGCCGCCGTCCCGTCGTACGCGCAGCTGCGCACCGCGCCGGTGCGGATGCCTTCAGCCCCGCTGTCTTTCCCGGTGGGGATGCCCGTCGCGGCGCCGTCCTTCTCCCCGACGCTCAACCTCGCGGCCCCCGTCCTTCCAAAGGCGTCTGTCCCTCTCCCTAACCCTCTCCCGCTTGCGGGAGAGGGGAGGGTGAGGGCGGCTCAGGTCGTCGCCGCCATCCCCGCGGACTTCTCGCCCTTCGGCGCCGCGCTCTCCGACTTCGCGGCCTCCTTGGGCGACGCCGCGAAAGCCCCTTCGGCGGTGCCCGCCGCGACCCAGTCCCGCGCTCTCTTCGACGGCGGCGCGGCGAAGGGCTCCGTCGCCCAGGCCGCCGGCGTCCTGCCTCGCGGCTTCTCCCGCCGCGAGCTGACCGCCCGCGACGGACAGCGGCTCTCCTACGGCCTGCGCCGCCCCGCCGAAGAGCAGGGCCCGGCGCGGGTCTTCATCGGCGGCATGAGCCTGCCCGACAGCTTCCTCACCTATTTCCAGTCGGCGCCTTCCTCCCAAGCCGACTACGTGCTCTCACTTCGGGGCTTGCCCCCGAGCGGCTTCGCGCCCACCAAAGAGGTCTACGACGCCGACGCCTTGGACCTGGCGCGGATGGTCGTCACCGCGGCCGAGCGCTCCCCGGGCGGGCGCGTCGAGCTGGCGCTCCACTCCTACGGCACCTTGGTCTTCCAGCGGATGCTCCAGATGCGCGGCGACGCCGAGGTGGACCGCGCTTTGGCCGCCCTCCGCGGCCAGCGCGTCGTCATGTTCGCGCCGACCACCCACTACGGCGACTCCGAGACCGTCGCCGGCCCCGAGTACGCCGAGATGGCCAAGCGCGTCAAGATGTTCATGTCCTGGCTCGACGCGGGCGACCAGTACGTCGAGAACTGGCGCGCGATGGCGCGCTTGAACCCGCTCCTCATCCCGCAGGTCGAGGCGCTGGCGATGACCTGGTCCGCCCAGCGCTCGGCGGCGCTGTCGATGGCCGCCAAGCCGGCCGCCGACCTCCTCCAGGAGCATCTCGCCCAGCCCTGGGCTCCCGAGCTCGAGGCGACGCGCCGCCAGCTCGTGGAGGAGACGCGCCGGGCGGCGCACGACTCGGGGTGGCAGGAAGCCCTGATGCGGCGCGCCAACGACACCTCGAAGCTCGATTTCACGCCGGCCGACGTCGTGGCCCTGCGCTCCGCCGGCATCCACCTGGACCTCGTACTCTCGCGCGGCGACCAGCTCCTGCCCTGGACCAGCCAGCGGCTCCTGCCGGCGCTCTTCGGCATCGAATTGCCGGAATCGGCGCCCGCGGCGGGCACCGCGCTCCAGGACGAGACCGGCCGCATCCGTGTCCTCATCGCCGACGGCGACCACTACCTGCCGCTGAAAAACCCTGCCGCCGTCGATCGCATCCTCCGGTGAGGCTCTTCAGCGCCTTAGGCGTCAAGCTGGACCTGCCGCCGAAGGCCCCGACGGCCGACGAGGTCCGCGCCGACCTCACGACGTTCTCAAGCCGCCCCGCGGGCCTGCATCCCGAGTCCTTGGCCATCGCCCCGCCGGCCGCCGGCTGGACGCCGCTGGCGGCGCCGGTGCCGGGCCGCTATCTAGCGGGCGGCCTGCCCGCCGACCCGCAGGCGCGCTGGACCTTGAAGCTCCCCGAACGGTGGAACGGGGACCTGGTCGTCGCGGCGGCGCCGGGCCTGGCGCCCTGCGAGGCCTACGACCTCTACTGGGCCGACTTCCTGCTCGCCCAGGGCTACGCGTTCGCGGTCACCGACAAGGGTACGCGCATGGTGCGCACCGACGACGCGGTCTACATCCCGTCGGACGCCGGCGGCCGCCCCGCGTTGTGGGCCGACCGGCTCATCGCTTTGACGAACCACGTCCGCGGCGAGCTGACCTTCCGGGCCGGGCGCCCGCCCAAGCGCGTCTTCGCGGTGGGTGTCTCAAACGGCGGCTGGCTCGTGCGTCGCGCGCTCGAGGAGCGGCCGGACCTCTTTACGGGCGGCGTCGAGGTGTCGGGCGTGCTGTGGCGCGCCGAGGGGCCGAACCTGCTTGAGCAGCTCCCCGCGGCGCTGCGCGCCGCCGACAAGGCCTTCGCGCCCGAGGCGCTCATGGCCGCGGGCTTGTCGCTTCCCGACGGCTGGGGCGGCCTGGCCGCCTTCTACCGCGACTTCCTCTGGGGTCCGACGTTGGCGTATTTCCTCGCGCACCTCGACTGCGAGTGGCGCGGCGACCTGGCCGCCTACGACTACGCCTCCCGCCCGGCGGCCCGCCACGCGGCGCGCCTGCTGGAGAACACCGGCCGCATCGGCAAGCCCCTGTGGTCGGTGTCCGGCGAGGCGGATTTGCTCACGCCGCCGGCGCGGCACCTGGAGCCCTATCAGGCGCTCGTGAAGGAAGCCGGGCGCGGCGCGCTCCATCATGTGACGCGCGTGCCGCTGGGCTCGCACTCCGACGCCGACGCCTACATCGTGCCGGAGGCCGCCGCGCTGATGCCGAGCGCGCACAAGGCCTTCGAAGAGCTGGCGAACTAGCGGTTCTCTTCGGGCCCGAACGAGTACCGGCAGGCGCTCGCGCACTGACGGCGGAATTTGTCTTCCCGGCCGTCCGCCAGGTTCTTCGTCACCGACGCCGCGGCGTTCCCCGACCACAGTTCCGCGCGCTGCGCGCAGCACCGGTGGCACGCTTCGAGGCGGTCCGGCGTGAAGGTCAAAGTCGCCCCGTCGGGCAGCTGCGGGGAGGCCGGGACCGAGACGGTGTCCGACTTTGTCCTCCGACGTTCGGTCAGCGCGGTCACCGCGGCGCCCGGCAGCATGTTGGCGGGTCCGCCCGCGGCTTCGATGGCGCAGGCCTGCGGGCCGGGGGCCTCGATGAGCTTGCCGGATTCCATCGCCTGCGTCTTCTCCGCGTTGTACTGGTCGCCGCAGGCCCAGCGGGCGCACTTGTTCGCGAGCCCGGAGGACGTGTCGGGGGGGGAGCTCTCGCCCTGCCAGCAGCAGGAGGAGCCCCAGTTGTAGACGCAGGTCATCCCGTCCCCGATGATCGCCCAATTCGCGGTGTGGTGCTGGGGGCTGGCCTCCGCGGCGCCGTCGCAGGCCAAGATGCCCGCGGAGAGGCCGAGCCCGGCTGCCTGGGCCACGAAGGAGTTGGCCTGCGTGTGGCAGTTGACCGCCCAGATGTTGTAGCCGGAGGGATGGTGGGCGCTGTTGTGGCCCGCCTCCGGGACGTCCCGGGTGACCACGACCCCCTGGATGGCCGGCACGCCCGCCACCGCCGAAGCCCGGACCCGGCCGAGGAGGCTGTCGTCGTCCGAGCCGCCGTAGCCGCCGCCCCCGCCTCCCTGGGCGCGTGCGGCGGCGGCGCCCAGGAGGATGACGGCGGTCAGGAGGGGGACCAACCGAGGCATCCCTCCGAGTGTAGGCCCCGAAGTTCGGACTTTCCAGGGGTTCCTCCGGGTTGCTACGATTCCCGCTATGGCAAAACTGTCCCCAGGCGTGTCGGTCTTGGTCGGAACCAGGAAGGGCGCCTTCATCCTGCGCTCTGATTCCGGGCGGCGCAAGTGGAAGCTCAACGGCCCCCATTTCCTGGGCGCCATCGTCCATCACATCGTCCTCGACCCCCGCGACGGGAAGACCCTGCTCGCGGCGGTCCGGACCGGCCATCTCGGCCCCACGCTCTACCGTTCGACCGACCTGGGCAAGTCCTGGAAAGAAGCGGCCCGCCCGCCCGCGTTCCCGAAGGTCCCCGAGGGCGCCAAGGGCCTGGTCCTCGACCACACCTTCTGGCTGACCCCCGGCCACGCGTCCGAGAAGGGCGTCTGGTACGCGGGCACCTCGCCGCAGGGCCTCTTCCGTACCGAAGACGGCGGCAAGAGCTGGGACGCGGTCTCGGGCTTCAACGACAGCCCGCACCGGGCGAAGTGGTTCGGCACGGAGCAGGACCAGACCCCCGACGGCGGCAAGCTCCACTCGGTCATCGTCGACCCGCGCGACCCCGCGCACCTCTACGTCGGCGGCTCGGGCGGCGGCTTCTTCGAGTCGAAGGACAAGGGCGCGTCGTGGACCCGGCTCAACAAGGGCTGCGACCGCGTCTTCCCCGTGGCCGACCCCGACGAAGGCCATGACCCGCACTGCGTGGTCCTCCATCCCGCGATGCCCGACCGGCTCTACATGCAGAACCACTGCGGCATCTACCGCCTCGACCGGCCCTCGGACACCTGGGTGCGCGTGGGCAAGGCGATGCCCAAGAAGGTCGGCGACATCGGCTTCCCGATGACGGTCCACCCGCGCGACCCGAAGACGGCCTGGGTGTTCCCGATGGACGGCGGCACGGTCTGGCCGCGCGTGAGCCCCGATGGGAAGCCCGCGGTGTACCGCACCCGCGACGCCGGTAAAAGCTGGGAGCGCCAGGACAAGGGGCTGCCGCGCGAGCAGGCCTGGTTCACCGTGAAGCGCCAGGCGATGGCGGCCGACGACTGCGCGGTCGTGGGGCTCTACTTCGGCACGACCTCCGGCGAGCTGTGGGCCAGCCGCGACGAGGGGCATACTTGGGCCTGCGTCGCCGCGCACCTGCCGCACGTCTACTCGGTCGAGGCCGCCCGGGCGTGAAGGTCGGCATCCCCACGCCGCTGCGCTCCTACACGAAGGGGCGCGGCAGCGTGGAGGCTTCGGGCGCGACGCTCGACGAGCTGACGCGCGATTTGGACCGCCGCTACCCGGGGCTGCGCTTCCGGGTCATCGACGAGCAGGAGCACATCCGGCCGCACGTGAAGTTCTTCGTGAACGCCGAGCAGGTCTTCGATTTGAAGACCCCGCTCGCGCCCTCCGACGAGGTCGCCCTCATCCAGGCCTTCAGCGGCGGCTAGCCCTCTTCGGGCAGGCCCAGAGGCGGGCGGTTGGCGCGCTCGGCGGCGCGCGCCTTGCGCCGCTTCTCGAACGCGCGCAGGTAGGTGCGGACCTTGCGCAGGCGGGTGTCGGCCCAGCCGTAGATGAAGACGTAGTGGCAGAACGCGCCGACGATGACGAGCAGGTGGAAGAGCTCGTGCGGGCCGAAGACGCCGGGCCACAGGTTCGGGGTGTCCGTCGCGTCGATGACGGCCCCGACCGCGTACGCCGCCCCGCCCAGGGCCAGCACGCCGAGCTTGCGGGCCCCGAACTTGCGGTGAAGCTTGTAGAACGAGATGGTCCCGATGCCGCCCACCCCGGCGTAGAGGCAGACGATGCCCCAGTACGGGAGGTCCTTCATGTAGGCGTCCACGTAGATGAGGCAGGACAGGGACCCGGCCCAGAACAGGGCCAAGAGCCCCCAGCGCCACACGCCCTTCATCAGCAGGATGTGCACCGGCGTGGCCGAGCCGGCGATGACGAGCCAGATGGCCATGTAGTCGAGGCGGCGGAAGAAGTCGCGCCACGGTCCGGGCGCCATCGAATGGTACGTGCCGCTCATCGCGAACAAGAAGAGCAGGCAGCAGATGTAGAGGAGGGACGCGCCGACCTTGAAGCCGTTGTGGCTGACCTTGACGAGGAGCCGGTAGCCCCCGACGAGGGTCAGCACGGCCGCGCCGAAGTGCGTCAGGCTGCTGACGGGGTCCTGGAGGCCTAGGAAGGGGATGGGGTGCATCGCCGAAGTATAGGGTACCAAATGGCATAATTCCGGCGTGGCGGAAATGAAAGAGGAGCCGGGCAAGCCCCCGTCCCGGCGCGAGCGGCGCCGGCTCGCGCTAGAGCGCCGCTTCGGCAAGACGGTCGCCGCGTCCCCGGGCATCACCGTCGAGGAGCTGTCCTCGCTCCCCACCACCGCCGGCACTTCGAAGATCTCCTGCATCGATTACGCGCCCGACATGGTCCGGGTCCAAGAGGTGGCCGACCTCGAGACGTTCCTCGCGGAGCACCGCCCGGCCGGCACGGCCGTGCGCTGGATCAACGTGGACGGCCTCGAGGACATGAAGGTCGTCCAGTCGCTCGCCAAGAAATACGGCCTGCACCCGCTGGCCATCGAGGACCTCTTAAACCGCGGGCAGCGCCCGAAGGCCGACTCCTACATGAGCGCGGGCGAGGCGCAGGCCCGCATCTTCATCCTCGCGCGGATGCTCCGCCGCGTGGAGGGCAAGCTCATCAACGAGCAGGTCTCCATCTTCCTCGGGCATTCGACGGTGATCACCTTCCAGGAGTACGCCGACGGGGACGTCTGGGACCCCATCCGCGAGCGCATCAAGAAGGCGGGCTCCCGCCTGCGCGTGAACGACGCCTCCTTCCTCGCCTACGGCCTCCTCGACGCGGTCGTGGACCACTGCTTCCCCATCCTCGAGCACTACGGCGACGTCCTCGAAGAGCTCGAGGAGCGCATCCTGCGCGCGCCGAACGCCGCCGTCTTCGCGGAGATCCACCGGCTCAAGCGCGAGATGCTCCTGGTGCGCCGCGCGGTCTGGCCGATGCGCGAGCTCGTCAACTCGCTGAGCCGCGAGGCGCACGAGTGCCTGTCCGAGTCGACCAAGGTCTACCTGCGCGACGTCTACGACCACTCGGTGCAGATCATCGACATCCTGGAGACCTACCGCGAGGTCGCCGTCGGGCTCTCCGAGACCTACATGACCGTGCTCTCGAACCGCATGAACGAGATCATGAAGGTGCTGACGATGATCTCGGTCATCTTCATCCCGGTGACCTTCATGGCCTCGGTCTTCGGCATGAACTTCACGAAGTTCCCCTGGGACACCCAGCACGCGTTCGAGGCCTTCGTCGTCGCCTGCCTGGCCGTCACGCTGGGCATGCTCAGCTGGTTCAAGCGCAACGGCTGGTTCTAGCGCTTGGAGCTCTTCGGACCTGTCCGTTGGCGGCACCTGGGCGCCTTCGCCGCCTTGCTGGGCGGCCCCACCCTCCTCCTCGTGCACCCGCGGCCGACCTCGCTCGTCCTCGCCGTTTTCGGGGCTGTCGCGGCGGCGCGCGCCTTGTGGCTCCGCATCGAGCCCATCCCGCCCGCCTTGGCGGCGCCGGACCGGCCGCTCGGGCTCCCCGACCCGGCCGCCCGCCCGGCGGAGCTGCGCCCTCGTCCGGAGGCGGTCGGCCTCGCGGGCGCCCTCCGGGCGCTGCGCCGCTCGCTCGGGCTGCCGCAGACCTACGCGCGCACGGCGCTGGCGCTGTTGACCTTGGCGGGGGGGACCTTCGCCGCGGGGCTGGCCGTCGACGCCGAGTCCGGCTGGGGGCTCTCGGGCGCGGTCTACTATTCGGCCTGGATCCTGTTCGTCGCCGCGGTGTCGGTGGGGACCGCGGGCCTCGTCTTGATGGTGCGCGAGTCCCGGCGCGAAGCGCGCGAGAGCCGGCTCGACGGGTAGGGCTACTCCTTGGGCCAGGGGGGGAAGAGGTCGTGCAGCAGCAGCGCCGAGAGCTTCCGTTCCGCCTCCGGCGCCCCGGGCGCGGAGGCTTCCTCGAGGGCCCGCCGCGCGGCCCCGCGCAGCGGCCGCAGGGCCTCGCGCAGGCGCGAGACGTTCTCCCAGACGTAGTCCAGCCGCGCCGCCTCGGAGATGAGACGGCGGGCCCGCTCGAGCTCCGGGGCGTCCGCCTCGGCCATGGGGCCCAGTCTACCAAAACGCTAAAATG
>SCTT01000484.1 GCA_004322435.1 bacterium | reverse complement strand
GTAGCGGGGGCCCTCCCAGCCTCCGCCGGCCCCGGCTCCAAGAAGGGCCGCGCGCCCGGCCAGCTCGACCCTCTGACGGGGGTCGTCGACAAGGCCGTGCGCCAGTACGTGAAGGACCAAGTGGAGGAGGAGGGCTCCTTCACGCTCGAAGACGACCTGCTGGCCCGCAACTGGGACGCGAAGCTCATCAGCGTCCGCGCGGACACCCTGCGCCGGCACGCCGGCGGGCAGGTGTCCGTGTGCGTGGACTTCAAGGGCGAGGACGAGAAGCGCTCGCAGCCCCTCGACGTCGACTTCGTCCTCTCGCCGGGCGACGGGGAGTGGGTGGTCGACGAGGTCCACATCCACAAGGTCGGGGCGACCGCCCGCTTCAAGTACGGCCCCAAGGGTGAGCGCGTGCCCCTGAAGGCCCCGAAGGGGCGGCCCCCCGTCCCGGCCGGCGAGCCGGGCGAGTGACCCCCCGCAAGTGGTAGGATGACCCCGTGACGATCTCCAAAGACGACCTCGCGAAGCTGATCCTCGTGCAGTCGGTGGACCGCGACGCGGACGCCCTGCGCAAGCGCCTCGCCCAGATCCCGGAGGACGTCGCCGCCATCCGCGCCGACACCGAGGCCGGCAAGGCCGCGATGGACGCCGCCAAGAAGAAGTCCCAGGACCTGGCCCTGAAGCGCAAGGAGAAAGAGGGCGAGATGGCCGCGAAGGAAGCCGCCATCAAGAAGCACCAGGGCGAGCTCAACGCGGTCAAGACCAACGAGGCCTTCAAGGCCCTCCTCAAGGAGATCGAAGAGGCCAAGAAGGGCGTCTCCGACGCGGAGACCGTCGTGCTGACCTTGATGGACGAGGCCGACGCCGCCGTGAAGGCCGAGAAGGCCGCCGCCGCCGACTTCAAGGGCTTCGAGGCCAAGCAGGGCGAGCTCGTCAAGTCGCTCGAGGCCAAGAAGGCCGAGCTCGAGTCACAGCTCTCCGGCGTCGAAGGGCGCCGCAAGGACCTGATGGGCGCCGTGCCGCCCGAGCTGGCCGAGCGCTACGACAAGACCCGCGTGCGCCGCAACGGCATCGGCCTCTCGAAGCTCGAAGGCAACCTCTGCACCGAGTGCCGGGTGTCGCTGCCCCCCCAGGTCGTCGTGAACGTCAAGAAGGGGCACACCCTCGAGCTGTGCACCTCCTGCCAGCGCATCCTGCACGACATCCCCACGGTCACCTCGGCGGCGTGAAGGTGAAGGCCTTCATCGACGGGGCCAGCCGCGGCAATCCCGGCCCGGCCTCGACGGGCGTGCAGCTCTTGGACGATTCGGGCGCCGTCCTCAAGGAGCACGGCCGCACGCTGGGCGTCCAGACGAACAACGTCGCCGAGTACGAGGCTTTGCTGGACGCGCTGCGGCTCGCGAAGGACCTCGGCGCGACCGAGCTGTTGGTCCACTCGGACTCGCTGCTCCTCGTCAAGCAGGTGCAGGGCGAGTACCGGGTCAAGAACGCCGGCCTGGCGCTGCTCAAGGCCAAGGCCGCCGCGCTCATCCGGGAGTTCTCGGTCGTGAAGCTCGTCCACGTCCGCCGCGAGCTCAACAAGGACGCCGACCGCCTGGCCAACATGGCCTTGGACGGGACGCCGATCTAGATTTGGGAAGGCCGGGGGGCCGCCTTCGAGTCCTTACGGGCTCGGGGGAGGAACTTCCGGACTCCAAAGGACGCGATGCCCTCCGAAAGGGGGGGAGCGTCGGGCCCAAGCCCGGCGCGACGGACAGTGCCACAGAGAACATACCGCCCCGGGCTCGGCTTCGGCTGTTCCCGGGGTAAGGGTGAAAAGGCGAGGTAAGAGCTCACCGCCCCGGGGGCGACCCCGGGGGCTAGGCAAACCCCATCGGGAGCAAGGCATAGGGCGGCGTGCGCGGTCCGCGCCCCGGCGTAAGCCGGGAACCGTCCGGTAGCTGCAGCAGAGAAATGGTCCTCCAGCGCCCGCGAGGGTGTGGACAGAATCCGGGGTACAGGCCCTCCCAAACGGATCGCGGCCCTCGCGAGAGCGAGGGCCGCGTTCTTTTTCAAACGAGAAGGCCGTTTGCTACTATGAAAACATGGCGAAACTGAACATCCTCGTGGTGGAAGACGACGCGCTCTCGCGCAAGGTGATGGCGGCGGAGCTCAAAGCGCACGCCGTCGAGTTCGCCGAAACGGCGGCGGCCGCGCGCAAGAAGCTGGCCGGCGGACGCTACGACGTGGCCTTCCTCGACCTGGAGCTCGGCCCCAAGGACGACTGCTCGGGCCTGACCCTCATCGCTCCCGCCGTCGCGCGCCGGGCTTACGTGGTCGTCATGTCGGGCCACGACTCCGAGGAGACGGTCGAGAAGGCCTATGAGCTCGGCTGCCACGACTTCTACTCGAAGGGCCTCGTGGGCGAGAGCGTCGCCCGGGTCTTGGCGCGCTTCACGCGGCACAAGGACCTGCCGGAGACCGAGAAGCTCTTCACGAACCGGTTCGTCACCGAGGACCCCGAGACGCGCGCGGCGGTCTTGGACGCCCTCAAATACGCCTCCTCCGACCTGCCGCTACTCATCCTCGGCCCCTCCGGCACCGGGAAGACCAGCCTCGCGCGCGTGCTCCACGAGCAGTCGGGCCGCGCCGGCGCCTTCGTGGCGGTCAACTGCGCCGCCTACACCGAGGACCTGCTCGAGGCCGAGCTCTTCGGCTACCGCCGCGGGGCCTTCACGGGCGCCGACGGGCAGCGCAAGGGGCGCCTCCTCGAGGCCGACGGCGGGACGCTGTTCTTAGACGAGATCGGGGCGATGAGCCTGTCGATGCAGTCGAAGCTCCTCAAGGCCATCGAGGAGAAGTCCTTCTATCCGCTGGGCTCGGACAAGCCCGAGTCCTCGTCTTTCCGGGTCATGAGCGCCACGCTGGAGGACATGCCGGCCATGGTCCAGGCCGGGCGGCTGCGCTTCGACTTCTTCCAGCGCCTCCACGGCAAGACCGTGGCGCTCAAGCCCCTGTCGCGGCGGCCGGCCGACGTGACGGCGCTCGTCGCGCACTTCACGCGCGGGGGGCGGCGGCTGAGCTTCGCGGCGGAGGCGAAGGAAAGGCTCTTGGCCCATCCCTGGCCGGGGAACATCCGCGAGCTCAAGCGCTTCGTGGACCTCGTGACGGCCGGGCACGAAGGGCGCATCTCGGGCGAGGCGGTCGAGCTTTTGCTCGTGCAGGCCCGCGCCGAGTCGCCCAAGCCCGGCGGCGCGGCGCTCTCCGAGGAGCAGTACCGCTACGCGCGGGAGCACGGCTTAAGCGCCTTGGTCGACCGCATCGTGGACGCCGCGGTGGCGCGCTGCCTGGCCGAGAACGCCGGCAAGAAGACCAAGGTCCTGGCCGAGCTCAAGGTCTCGACGCGGCTGCTCTATTCCTCGCTCGAGCGCGCGGGCCGGGGGGGGCTGTGACAGACGAGGCGCTGCGCAAGCTCGTCCACGACGTGAACTCGAAGTGCTCGAGCCTTAAGGGGGCCGCGGCCCTTCTTAAGGACGCGGCGCCGGCCGAGCGCATGGAGCTCTTGCGGCTGATGGCCGAGCAGGCTAAGGCGCTGGCGGCGGCTCTCGACCGCTTCCCGCGGCTCTCCGGCGGCTGAGCCCCCGTCTTACCGGGGTCCGGCCGGGCTCAAACGGCCGCCAAATCCCAGAACCCGGCGGGGTTCTTGATGAGCAGGGCGGGGCGGCCGCGATGCTCCGCGGTCGTCGCCGACTTGGCCCTCCTGCGGAAGGCGGCCAGGCTGCGGACCTTTACGACGACGCGGCGGAACGCGGTGCGGCGGGCGGGGGTGAGGATGAGGTCCGTGCCGCAGGCCAGCCGTGTGACGGGGGCGAGCTTGCGGCGTAGGGCCGCCTCCAGGTAGCGCCGGCCGGCCGGGTCCGCGTCGAACTCGAGGGCGACGATGCCGAGCGCCCCGTTGGCATGGCGCATGAGGCGGCGCCTCGACTTCTGGAGCTTGGCCCGACCCGGATAGTCTTCGTACTCCGTGAACCAGACTTGGGCGAACGGCGCTTGGCGTTTGAACGAGAGGAAGTTCCAGCCGGGGAGATGGTCCTTGGTGCCGCGCGTCTTCCATTCGTAGTTGCGGTGCTTGAAATGGGGGCGCAAGAGGCGGTCGCCGCGCAGGGCCTTGAAGTAGGTTTCGAGGCTCCCTTTGACGCTGAAGGAGACTCCGGGCCGTTTGGAATCGCGCGGCGGCGCCGAGACGAACTCGAGGTAGAGGCGCAGCCGCCGGTCGCGGGACGTCAGCATGATGAACCGGCAGGAATGCTTGCCCGGGTGCTCGACGGTCTTGGGGTCCAGGGTGAACCCCAGCTTTCCCAGCCGCGAGTGGAACCGGTGGCCGGGGTCGGGGGTGTAGCAGTGGTTGAACTCCGGTTTCATGGCTTCTCTAGACGGAATGCGGCCTTGAGCAGCAGGAGCGCCCACGGCGTCCCATGCATGAGCAGGTCGAAGATGTCGAGGGGCTTCCTGAGCCTTCCGCCCAGGAGCATCCTGAGCTTTTCGACGACGTGCGGCTCGGGCGTGAAGGGTGCCAGCCCCAGCGTCAGGCAGGCCGCAATGGTCAAGGTCCAGGGCAATCGTTCGAGCAGGGCGCTCATGGAGGCAATCTAGCAAAGGCGGGGTTGTTCGCTTGCGCTATAGGCCGACGCGGTGCAGGGAAGACACGGCTTCCCGCACCTCGGCGAACTCGCGGTAGCCTATCGGCTTGCCCGCGAGCTTTGCGCCGCGCCGCAGGCACGCCTCCATCTCCGCCGCGCGCCCGCGCACGCCCTCGGCGAGCGCGCGGTGGACGAACTGGTTGTAGTAATCAGGCACGCCCTTCTCGTAGCGCTTCCAGGCCGTCACGGCCCGGCCGGCCCAGCGCCGCGCGAGCGTCCAGCGCCCGCTTCGGGCGAGTTCGAGGGCGTGCCAGGCCGCGCCGACCCCCTGGGAGTAATAGCCGCCCTTATAGCCTCGGCGCGCCTCGACGACGCCCAATTGGTACTGCTTCCGGCGCTGTTTGGTCTGCCAGTAGTACTCGTTTCTGAGCATGCCGACGAGGCGGGGTTGGCGGCAGCAGGCGGTGCGGCGCAGCAAGTCGCGCATGAGGCGCACGGACTCGGCTTGGAGGCGCCGGCGCCGGCCCGGGGGGCACTGCTCGGCGTAGTCGCCGAGGACGGAGGCGTAGTGCGCCGCGACGGAGAAGTCGCCGGGATAGCGTCGGCGCCAGCGGGCGGAGGCCGCCAGGGCGCCGCGGTAGTCGGCCCGATGGACATGGGCGGAGACGTCGCGGCGTACGCGCAGGCGCTCCTTTTCGGAGAGTTGCTCCGCGCGCCGGAACCTCACCGCGCGAAGCGCCACACCGCCGTCAGCCCCAAGACGTACGAGCGCCACTTGGCCCGGTACGACCGCCCGCCGGTGGCGCTCGAGAAAGCCGAAGAAGTCTCGAAGACTCCGTCCCGCAGCGCGGCCGTGGGCCCGACGACGAGTCCGTTGGGGAAGTGGCGCAGCGCTGAGGCGTAGACCCACTGCTCCCTGAGCGTCTGGTGCCCGTAGCCGAGGGCCAAATCCGCCTCGTAGCGGAGCGCGAAGTGGGCCTGCGGCTCCAAGCCCTTCATCCAGAACCAGGACAGCTCGGGCTCCAGCTTGGCCGTGTTCTGGTGGTTGAAGGTGTTGTGCTCGTAGCGCGTCTTAAGGAGCCCCAGCCAGGACCCGCCCGGGAGCCAGGAGAGCTTCGCGCGGGGCGAAGCGTCCAAGACCAGCACCGCCTCGGTGCGGTCCTCGGTCTCGCGCCACAGCCAGACGCCGGGGCGCGGGTTCACCCAGTCGTCGTCGTGGCGGTTGCCCGCCTCGAAGCGCACGAAGGCGCCGGTCTTGAGCCAGTCGGTGTTCTTCCGGTAGCTGCCGAGCATCACGGAGCGGTAGGTCTTGCGCCCCTCGAACTGCAGGCGCCCGGTCAGCTCCCCCATCGGCTCCCAGGCCCCGCGGCGCCCGAAGGCGCGCAGCGCGGCCTCGTACTCCACCGTCCGGCCGCGCGGCACCGTCGCCTCCGGCGGCGCGGCGGCCGCGGAGAGGGACAGCAGGAGGAAGAGGAGGCTAGCGGTAGTCGTGGTCACGCAGGTCGGCGTAGGCTGAGTCGAGGTTCGTGGAGTCCGTCAGGTCGCCTTCGGCGGCGTCCATCGACCAGTTGAGCGACTTGGTCCACTCGTAGCGCTGGGCCTTCGTCGTGCGCTTGCCGCCGGGCAGGAGCACCCCCTCGCCCTCCTTGACCACCATCGGCTCCGGGCTGCCCGAGGCGGAGAGGTCGACGGCGCCCTTGCCGACGCAGACCCACAGGTCGCGGCCGCCCTTGCCGGGCCGGCCGTAGGCCGTGAAGAACTCGGTGCCGCGCACCGAGGCGACGGCCGTGGGGGTGTTCATCTTGAAGTGGCCCGGCTGCCCCTTGGCCACGCGGGCGAAGACCCCGCCCAAGGTCAGCAGGCCGCCGGCGACGCCCGCGGGCTCCGCCGGGACCGCGAGCTTCAAGGCAGTGTCGGCGCGCAGCTTCACGCGCGAGCCGTCGGGGTATTCGACGATGGCCGAGGATTTTTGGCCGGTTTTGACGGTGTCGCCGTCGGCCGCGGCGTCCCCGGCCTTCGCGGGGCGGCCGGCGAGGGTGACCTGGCCGGACGCCAGCACCACGCGGGCGGCGGGCTTGGCGGCGGGAGCGGCGGCCAGCAGGAGGCTCAGCAGGGGGAGGAGGGTCAGTTTGCTCATGGCCGCCAGGATAGCCGCGAACCGCGGGGAACGCCAGAACCGCCGTGTTACCGGGCGGCTAGAAGTGGAGGCGGGCGTTGAGCGTCAAGAGCTGGTCCACCGCCGCGCGCCGGCCGGCGGCCGGGCTGCCGACCGCGCTGACGCGCGCGTAGTCGAGGCTCAGGCGGCGGCGGGGCGTGCAGTCCCAATGGAGGGCGGTCGTCCAGGCGGACCCGCGCTCGGCCGAACCGCCGGCGTGGAACTTGTCGGCGCGCACGGCCGCGGTCCAGACCCCCGCGCGATAGGAGGCGGTCAAAGAGGAGGCGCCGAAGCCGGTGCGCGGGACCGCGGCGGCGGCGGTGTCGCCGCGCAGGGCCTGGCCTTCGAGCTTGAAGCCGTAGGCGGCGGCCGAGGCGGTGAAGTCGAGCACGTGGGTCGACCAGGCGGGCGGGACGGGGAGCGTGCCGGCCTCGCCGC
>SCTT01000483.1 GCA_004322435.1 bacterium | reverse complement strand
GAGGCCGAGGACCTGGCCGCGGCGAAGCTGGCTTCCGGCGGAGGCCGGCTGGCGGGCCTTAAATCCCTGCTGGGCCGCCTGGGGTCCGCGGTCCGCGGGTTGGGAGAAGCGGCCGGTTTCGACTCGGGGCCCGCCGTGCCGCCCCCGCCGGCGGCGAGCGTCCCGGTGGGGGGCGGCGCGCCGGGCGACGCGCCCTCGGGGGAGCCTGCCTTAGAGGGCGCTCGGCCGTCCGCCTCCGCTCCCCGTTCCGGGCCGCCGCCCGCCCCGGGCGGGCGGCGGGCGGCGGCGCGTCGGGGCGGGCTCTACGCGCTGGCGGCCTTGGCCGCGGCCGCCCTCGTCGCGCGGGGCCTCAAGCGTTCCGTCAGTCCTTCGTCGGGCAGGTGAAGTCCGCGGCGTCCTGCTTGGAGCACTCGCCGAGCGACTTGTCGAACTCCTTGTCGACCTTCTCCAGCGCGCCCTCGGCCTTCTTGTACTCGATGTCCTCGGGCTTGTCCTTGAGCCCGGCGAGCTTGGCTTTGAGCTCCTTGCGCGCCGAGTCGTAGAAGGCGAGCTTCTTGGCGAGCTTGCGCTTCTTCTCGTCGAGCTCGCCCGGCTTCTTCTTGATGATCTTCTTCTTGTACGCCATCTCGCCGTAGGCGTCCAGCTTGTCGTGGACGCATTTGGCGTAGACGACCTTCTTGCCTTTCACCACGCCCTTCTTGCACTTGAACTCGCCCTTGGCGTCCTCCTTGTCGAGCTGGACGCGCAGGTCGAGCGCGGCGCCGCACTTGTCCCCCGCCGCGCCGCCGGCGCACTTGTCGGCGGCGTCCTTGTCCTGGGCGAAGCCCGGCCGAGTCAACGCCAGGGCGAGGGCCAGGCCGACGAAAACCGTCACGTGTCTTTTCATGGGTTCCTCCGGTCCGGGCTAGTGTAGGCGCCCGCCGGACGCCTGTCAATGCGGCGACGCCAGCAATTCCTTCACGTTGGCGAGGACCTCGCGCGGGCTGCTGGGTTTGGGCAGGAACCGGTCGGCCCCCATGCGGCCCGCGGCGCGCTGGTCGATGGGGTAGGACTTCCCCGACAGCACCATGATCTTGAGGTTCGGACGGTCTTGGCGCAGCTGCTGGCAGACGTCGAAGCCGGTCATGCGCGGCATCAGCAGGTCCACCACCACGATGTCCGGCTTCAGGGCCTTGGCCAGCGCGACGCCTTCAAGGCCGTCGCGCGCGGTGGTCACCGAGAAGCCGTCCTGAACGAGGATGGCCGCGTTCAGCTCCGTGAAATCCTCGTCGTCGTCGATGAGCAGGACCTTCGGCATCTCGCCAGCAGTATAAGGCGGCACCGCGTTTTCCGCAACATCGCCGCGGACATGAGGACTTGAGCGTTTCTTGAGCTTCCCGTGACGTCTTCCCGACGTCCGCCTGCTATATGCGTGGTAGCGGGGAGGCGCGGCTATGCGGAGGGCGTTCCTCGGGGTCGTGGCGTTCGAGTTCCTCTTCGGCGTCGTGGAGGCCGCGGCCCCTCCGGCCGGCCCCGCGCCGGCGGACGTCATGGACTCCCTGATCCTGGCCCAGGCGGAACGGGCCAGGCTCAGCCCGCGGCTCGTCCGGGCCGTCATCGCCGTCGAGTCCGAGTTCCGGCCCTCCGCGGTCTCTCCCCGCGGCGCGCGCGGCCTGATGCAGGTGATGCCGGCCACCGCCGAGGAGTTCGGGGTGCCCGCCCGCGAGCTCCATGAGCCCGCCCCCAACCTCCGGGCCGGGACCGCGTACCTGGGCTTCCTCTATCGGGCCCTGCGGGGGCGCTACAAGCTCAAGGCCGCGCGTCTGGGCGACGCGCCGGAGTGGGCGCAGCATCGTGTGCTGGCCGCCTACAACGGCGGTCCGCGGCTGCTGTTCGGGGAGCGTTGGCCCGGGGAGACGCGACGCTACGTGGGGCGGGTGGCGCGGCTGGCGGGCCTCAAGCCCCCGGCGCCGCCGTCGGCGCCCGTGGCGGCCGCCGCCCCGCCCCCGGTCCCTCCCGACCGCGATTGGGTCCTCGAACTCTAGCGGCCGGCGTGGCCCAAAGGGCCTAGGTAGACCTGGGCCGGGGTGCCCTGGGGACCCCGCGAGGCGGGGGGTATGCTGACCGCATGAGACGGACAGCAGCCCTCCTCCTCGTGACCGCGGCCTTCCTCGGCCGCGGCCAGGCCTTCGCCGCAACCACCGGCGAGGTCTGGAACGAGGTGTTCACGGCCGACGAGCAGCGCATCCTCTACGCGATCAAGGCCGACCCCACGGCCGACGCGGCGCTCAAGGCGGGGCTGGCCAAGGTCGTCAAGGCGGACCCGAAGTCCTTCGAGGCCGAAAAGCGCCGGTTCCAGGCCGAGTGGCTGGGCCGCATCCAGACCTTCGCCTCCTCATATAAGCCGGGCTCGGGCCAGGGCGTGAAGCCCACCGCTGACCAGGCCCGCGCGAAGCTCCCCTGGCTGGCCGAGGTCGACAAGCGCGACTGGGAGGGCAAGCTCGTCCCGGCCGTCCTGGCCAAGTTCGACCCTCAGGAGCTGGGCTACAACATCGCCAATCTGCAGTCGCTCGACGAGGCCGACAAGAAGAAGCTGACCGACAAGCTGGGGCTCGCCAAGACCTTCCGCTATTCCCCCGAGAGCGTCGCCGACGAGATGCTCAAGGCCGGCCGCGAGACGATGGGCCAGGTCCTGACCGGCCTCGCTTCGGACACCCCGGCCCGCCTCGCCTCGGCCAAGCAGCAGCTCGCCGCCGCCGAGCAGGCCCTGGCCTCCGCCCGCACCGCTCCCGACGAGAACGCCGCGGCCGGCTCCTCGCCCGTCTTCGACAACGCGCGTCCTCCGGCCGGCGCCGCGCCCGCCCCCGGCGGCTCCGTGGTCGACGCCCGGGACCAGACCGGACAGGCGCCGCCCGCCGAGTCGCGCCTCAAGCCTCCGCCGGCCCTGACCGGCGAGCCCGCCGGCTCCACCTTGCCGGGCGCCGCGCGCCCCGACGACGGCGAGATCCCGCCGCCCAAGGCCCCGGCCGCGGGCGAGAAGACCTACGCTTCCGCGCCCAAATCCGGCGGCCTCGGCGCGTCCATCGCGGGCGCATTCAAGAGCCCGGTGGGCAAGGGGGGCCTGGGCGGCGCCGCGCTGGGCGCCATCGCCGGCTTCTTCCTGGGCGGCCCCATCGGCGCCCTCATCGGCCTCTTCGTCGGCGCGGCGGCCGGCGCCGGCGTCATGATGGCGACCGGGTCCTCCGCCGCCCCCGCCGCCGAGTCAGGGAAGTAGCTTCTCGCTGCGGCCCAGCGTCCTCACCCGCCACCCGAAGAGCCCCGCCGCCGCCAGCGCCTGCAGCGCCCCGGGAAGGATGTTCGCGAGGAACCCCGCGGTCTCGGACTGCATCGGGACGAGCCAGTAGAGCGCGCCGATGTTGCTCGTCGAGGCCAGGGTGAGCACGGGCAGGATGTAGAGCGAGCCCAGCACCACCATCCCCGCCACCTCGACGTTCTTGCGCAGGGCGACGCGCAGGGTCCCGAGGACGAAGAGGTCCCGGGCTAGGAAGATGGCGACCAGCGCCGCGATGCGGGCGAGCTCCGGCCGCAGCGCGAGAGTGAGCCCCGCCAGGCCCGCTACGGTCAGCCAGGGGGCCGCCCAGCCCGGGACGAGCGGCCGCCAAGAGCGCTTCTTGGCCGCCAGCCGCAGGCCCGTCCGCCACTCCTCGGGTCCCTCGCCCTCGGCGAAGGACGCGAGGAGGGTCACCACCGCCGGGACCGTGATGCAGAGGCACTCCCAGGCCTCGGCCGTCCGGCCGCCCGGGACCCACAGCGCCAGGTAAGCCCACAGCGTCGCCAGGAACCCGGGCAGGGCCCAGCGGCTCTGGGGCTCGGAGAGGAGGCGCCCCACCAGCCGCACCGCCGCCGACGCGCTCCAGGCCGTCCAGAGCCCCAGCGCGGCGGCGAAGTAGAGGAAGGCCGGGACGGGCCCGACCACGAGGGGGACGGTCCCCGTCGAGACGGCGAGGACCTGGGTGTAGCCGGAGGCGATGAATCCCAGGCCGCCCATGGCGAGCCCGGCGTTGCCGACCCGGCCGGCTTGGATGCGGGCCGCCAGGGCCGCCGCGGCGATCCCGGTCGCGGATGCGGCCGCAAATCCCAGGCCCATCGCGGCCCACTGCGCCAAGAGCGGCAGCAGGCCGGGCGCCCGGGGCAGCGGCAGCGCGAAGAGCGCCCAGGGCGCCAGGGCGGCGGCGAGGAAGACGGCGTAGGAGGTGGAGGCGAGCAGGCGCCCCAGCACCATCTCCGCGGCGGTCAGCGGCGTCAGGCGGAGCATGTCCCAGGTGTTGTTCTGGTGCTCCTCGACGAAATCGTTGACGGCGGAGGGGACCCCGTAGAAGAAGAGGACCATGTTCTGCAGGGTCAAGATCCAGCCCGTCAGGAGCTGGCCCGAGTCGTTGCCCACGCACAGGAGCGCCGCGCAGGCCCCGACGGCGGTCGCGAGCACGCCGCCCACGACCAGGCGCGGCGGGGTCAGCCAGACCTGGCGGGCGCGGCGGAGGTCCGGCAGGTTCATCCGGCCTCCTCGGCGCTCCAGCTCCGGTAGGCGTCCTCGAAGCTCCGGGTCTCGGCCCCGAAGGCGGCGACCTGGACTCCGGCGGCCAGGAGCTCGGCGAGCAGGGCCGCGGCCTCCTCGTCGGTGCAGGCCAGCCGGAAGCGGAGGTCCGGGCCGGAGGCCTCGAGGCCGCTCACACCCGGGCGGCGGGACAAGAGCGCTTCGGCCTTCTCGAGCCCCCGCACCGCGCGCAGGCGCATCGTCTGGGCGGCCAGCGGGCCGGCCACGAGGCGCGCGAGCCGGTCCGCGGCGCCGACCCGGCCGGCGCGCAGCAGCACGGCGTGGGTGCAGTACTCTTCGAGCTCGGTGAGGATGTGCGAGGAGACGAGCAAGGTCTTTCCGGCGGCGCTGATGCTCTTAAAGAGGGCCTGCAGCTCGCGCCGGTTGTCGGGGTCGAGGCCGGCGGCGGGTTCGTCCAAGAAGACGATGGGAGGGTCGTGGATGAGGGCGCGCGCGATGCCGAGGCGCTGGCGCATGCCGCGCGAGAGGCGGCCCACCGGCTTGTCGGCGACCCCGTCCAGGCGCACGAAGGTGAGGAGCTCCGAGGCGCGGGCGTCGCCCAGGTGGGCCGGGATGCGGTAGGCGTCGGCGAAGTAGCCGAGGACCTCGCGCGGGGTCATCTCTTCGCGGAAGCCGTAGACGTCGGGCAGGAAGCCATAGAGCGAGCGCACCTTCCGGGGCTCGGCGGCGGCGTCGACCCCGTCGACGAGGACCCGGCCCTCGTCGGCGTCGAGCAGGCCGCACAAGAGGCGCATCAGCGTGGACTTGCCGGCGCCGTTGGGGCCCACGAGGGCCGTGACCGAGCCGCGCTCCAAGTCCAGGTCCACCCCGTCGACCGCCGCGACGTCGCCGTACTCCTTGCGCAGGTCCCGCGCGGTCACGATCACGTCGGGCACAGACCCGTTACGAACGGGCGGGGTCATTTGTTACGGCGACCAGTGCGGGGAGTAGGACCCGCCCGGCAGGTCGAGCCACTGGCGCGGCGCGCTGCCGTCGGCGTCCATCAGGTAGACTTGCGGCTTGCCGCCGCGGCGGGTGCTCGAGAACGCGAGGAAGCGGCCGTCGGGGGCCCACGAGGGAGCCTCGTTTTGCCCCTCGCCGTGCGTGAGCTGGACGACCCGGGTCCCGGTGACGTCCACCAGGAAGATGTCCATGTTGTCCTTGCGGTTGGCGCGGCCGGCGAAGGCGATCCACTCGCCGGTAGGGGACCAGGAGGGGGAATCGCACCAGTTGAGGCCGGTCAGGCGCTTGATCTTGCCGGTGGCTAGCTCCATGACGTGGACCTGGGGGTTGCCGGCGCGGTCCGAGACGAAGGCCACCTGCAGGCCGTCGGGGGAGAAGGTCGCCGAGGAGTCGACGCCGAAGTGGTTCGTCAGCTGCTTCGCGCTCAGGTCCTTGAGGCTGAGCAGGAAGATGTTCGGCTCCTTGCCGCGGGAGAGGGTCAGCGCGAGCTGGGTCCCGTCGGGTGAGAAGCCGCCGGCGATGTTGAGGCCTTGGCGCTCCGAGAGGGTCGAGAGCTTCCCCTTCTCGAAGTCGTAGAGGTAGAGGTCGGGGTTGTTCTCCTTGTAGCTGGTGAAGGCCAGCGCGCGGCCGTCGGGGCGCCAGCGCGGCAGCAGGTTCAAAGAGCGGTTGGAGGTGACCTTCTTGAGCTCGGCCCCGTCGTAGTCGGCGACGTAGATCTCCTTGGCGCCGCTCTGGTCGTTGACGAAGGCGAGGCGCGAGCGCGCGACCCCGCGGCGGCCGGTCAGCTGACGGACGACGTCGTCGGCGGCGGTGTGCGCGAGGACGCGCAGGAACTCGGCCTTCTGCCGGTAATAGCGCGACAAGAGCGGCTGCCCCGAGCCCAGGTCCGTCAGCGTGAGCTGGAAGGCGAGCATGTCCCCGTTGCGGCCCGCGACGGCCCGGATGAGGAACGACGCGCCCTTCGCGCGCCAGGCGGCCGGCACGTCGGGAGAATCGGCGGCGGGCGGCTGGTCCGCGAGGACGAAGGAGCGCGAGAAGAGGAGGTCCGAGCGCAGCACGTCCCGCAGCGCGCGCGCGTCGGCGGCGTCGGCCGGGCTCTTGGGGTCCTGTGAGGTGAAGGAGTCGAGGCCCAGCGTCCAGGCTTTGCCGGCCGCCCCCTCGAGGCCGATGTAGACCTCGGAGGCCCCCGCGGGCAGGGCCGCCAGGAGCAAAGCCAGCGCGAGCGGCGCGCGGCTCATCCCTTCTTGCCGTTGAGCGACTGGAGCAGCTCGCGGGCCTTGGCGGCCTCGGAGGACTTCGGGAAGTCGTGCGGGATGGACTCGAGGTACTTCTTGGCCTCGTCGACGTGGGTCTTGAGCTTGAGCAGGCACTGCGCGTAGCGCAGGCGGCTGCCCGCGGTGACCTCGCTTTTCGGGAACCGGTCGAGGACCACCGCGTAGGCGCGGGCGGCGTCCTCCCAGCGCTCGACCGCGTAGCGGGCCTGGCCCAGGTGGTAGCCGGCCAGGTCGGCCGACTCGCCCTTCGGGAAGCGGTCCAGGTACTGCTCGAAGCCGCGCGCGGCCTCGTCGTACTGCTTCTTGTCGAGGGCGGCCTTGGCGTCCTTGTAGACCTCGGCGGGCTTGGCGGCGGACTTGGCCGCGGCGGCCTCGGCGGCGGCCTTTTCGCGGGCCTCGTCCTCGGCCTTCTTGCGGGCCTCCTCCGCCGCCGCGCGGCGCTCGGCCTCGGCGGACTCCGCCTTCCGGCGCTCCTCGGCCTCGCGCAGCTGCTGCTGGGTGTCGGTGATGCCCTTCTGCAAGGTGGTGACCTTGACGCCGATGGCGGCGCCCAGGTCGTCCATCTTGGCCGACAGGCGCCCGGTCGAGTCGCGCGAGTCCTTGAGCGACTCGTTTAGCACCGTCATGTCCTTATGAAGGTCTTCGAGGCGGGAGTTGAGGTCGGCCTGGTTCGACTGGATCTGCGTCATCACCTTCTTCATGCTCTGGACCTGGAGCTGGATGGTGTCGTTTTGCTGCGAGAGGTCCAGGATGTCGCGCTGGGTGGCGAAGCAGCCGGCGGCGAGGACGAGGGTCAGCGGCAGGGCGGGGCGGAGGGCGCGCATCCTAGCGCACCTGGTCCAAATCGGTCGTCGTCGTCGCCGAGGAGACCCGCGCGTGGACCTTCGTCTCGGCGCGGCGGTTCTCGGACCAGCACGTCTCGGTCTGGTTCGGGCAGGCGGGGCGCTCCTCGCCGAAGGAGATGGTCGCGATCTTGGCGCCGGGCACGCCCAGGCGGATGTAGTAGTCGCGCACGGTCTTGGCCCGGCGCTGGCCGAGGGCCAGGTTGTACTCGGTCGTGCCGCGCTCGTCGCAATGGCCTTCGACGAGGACCTCGAAGTCGGGGTGTTGCTTGAGGTACTCCGCGTTCGCGTGCAGGACCGGGCGGGCGGCCTCGTCGACGGTGGTCGCGTCGTAGTCGAAGCGCACGGCGGGCAGGTCGGCCGTGGCCACGAACTCCTTGCCGTGCAGGCGCAGCTCCTCGACGTCGGTGCCGGAGAGGCCGCCGGGCAAGGTGACCGCGTCCTCGCCGGGCCGGCCCAGGCCCGCGGCGTCCGCCCCGTCCAGGGGGCCTTTGCGCTTGACGGTCTTCTGAGGGGTGCAGGCGCCTAGGAGGAGGGCTCCGCCGAGCAGGGCGGCGCCCAGGGCACGGGCCAGGGTCCGTTCGCGCATAGTCCTCCGTCGAAAAATTGCCGCCAACGCCGACCTTCACATGATACTTCCCGCCGGGACCCCGAGTCAAACCGGCTTCGGCGGGGCGGCCGCGCGGCCGCCCCGCCGGCCCGGGTCAGCCCTTCTTGCCTTCCTTTTTAGACTCCGGCCCGCGCTCTTTGTTCCCGCCCTTGCAGTCCTCGGGGTTCGCCTTGCAGCGCTCCTTGGCGGCCTCGCGGCGCTCCTTGTGCTTCTCCCAGCGCTCCGCGAGCTCGGGGTTGGCCTTGAGGAACTCCTCGCGCTTGGCCTTCATGTCGGCCTCGAAGGCCTCCTGCTTGGCCTTCTGCTCGGAACGGAACTTCTCCTCGGCGGCCTTCTTTTCGGGTCCTTTGAGGCCTTTCACGGATTCCTTGAACGCCTTGCGCGCCTCCTCCCGCTCCTTGCGGTGGGCGATGCGGGACTCCTTCTGTGCGTTGCGGAAGTCGGCGCCCTTCTTCTTCATCTCCTCGCGCGCCGCCTTGTCGGGCTTCGGCGCGGCCGCTTGGGTGGCGGGCGGGGGGGTCCCCTCCGCGCGCGCTCCGGGCGCGGCCCCCAGCAGGGCCGCCAACACCGACAGGGTCAATATCCTCATGCTGCCTCCTTGGGGGCCGTGCCCCCTACATACACGTACGCACGACCCCCCGAATTAGTTCCCTCGAAAATAGGGGGTTGGCCCGATTATGACGTAAATCGCGGCGTAATTCATATGAGGAAGGAAACCGTCCAAGTTTGACTCAGCCGAGCTTTCCCCATAGACTAAGGTCATGGAAGGCTCCGGCACCCAGAAGATCCTCATCGTGGAGGACTTTCCGGCCTGGCAGGAACTCCTCAAGGTCTGGCTCAAGCACGCCGGCTACCAGGACGTCTATCTGGCCAAGACCGGGGCCGAGGCCATCGAGCTGGCCCGCAAGGCGATGCCCGACTGCATCTTGCTCGACCTGGTCCTCCCCGACATGGACGGCATGGAGGTCTGCAAGATGGTGCGCTCGGTGCCGGCGCTCGGCAAGACCCCCATCGTGATGATCACCGCGCACCGCAAGGACAAGATCATGGGCCTCGAGTACGGGGCCGACTACTTCGTCCAGAAGACCGAGAACCCCGCCGAGCTTCTGGCCACGCTGCGCGCGGTGTTCCGCCGCCGCGAGCTCGACTTGAACCTCTACCGCAAGGGCGACGTGACGCTCCAGATGGAGACCCGCAAGGTCTTCTTCCGCGAGCTGCTCGTCTCGTCGCTGACGCCGAAGACCTTCGAGCTTTTTTACGCGCTCGTCGAGCGCAGTCCCGAGCCCGTCAACAAGGACATGCTCTTCACCGCCGTCGAGGGGCGCCAGCGCCCCGAGCTCTCGCGGGCGCTCGACATCCTGATGAACCGCCTGCGCAAGGCCCTGCCGGTGATGCTCCAGAAGCGCATCAAGGCGGTCAAGGGCTTCGGCTACGTCTACATCGCCCCCGACGGCGACAAGGACGCGGCGCGCTGATGGCGGCCGGCGATGACAGCCTTCCTGCTCCTCGCGCTGCTCTCGGCCGCCGCTCCGCGAGCCGAGGAACTGGCCCCCTCCACGACGACGGCCCCCGCTAAGGCCGCCCAGCCCGAGGGCCCGGTCTTCGGCGCGCCGCTGCGCCTGCGCTTCCTCGTAGACGAGCGCGGCAAGCCGCGCGGCGAGCTGGGATTTTCGGTGCGCTGGGACAACGCCGACATCCCGAACCTGCCCCGCCATGCCGCGCGCCTTGCGATGGACCCCTTCCGTACCACCCAGCGCGCGGCGCTCGAGGCGTTGACGGGCGCCGACGTGGGCATCTACACGCTGCACTTCCGGGCGGGGGCCTTCCTGCCGGTGGGCCTGCTCTTGAGCCCTCTGGCGGCCGCCTCGGAGGCGCTGGCGCCGCCGCCCCTGCCGGGGCTCGTCGACGCCCAGCGCGCGGCGGCCAAGCCCCCCGCCGACCCGCGCCGGCGCCTGAGCCTGACGCCGGCGCGCGATGAGATCGAGCGGAGCCTGAAGCGCGACCTGAGGCGCTCGCTCATCAACGCGGGCTTCGACCTGGCGGTGCCGGTCGACCATAAGATCCCGTTCGCGCAGAAGCAGGCGGTCTACGAGAGCCTGCGGCGGGCCGAAGAGGTCTTGGGAGAGGACTAGCGCGGCGCGCAGGCCGGGGCGCCGGCCGGGGCGGTCCCGCGGATGTAGTTGTCGCGGAACCAGGTCTGGTAGCCGACGGCCTCTTCCTCGCCGTAGGCGAGCTGGTCGGCGGTGAAGCCCTTGTAGTGCACCTGGACGTAGTGGACGAGCTCGTGGGCCAGCGAGTCGGCGATGTCGCGGCGCATGCGGGTGTAGTAGCCGGCGTCCTCGATCAGGTAGATCTTCTCCTCGGCCACCGAGTAGAGGTTCAGGAACATCTCCGGGCGCTCGCCCCACTGGCGCTGGGCGGCGGCCTGGAACTCGGCGAGCGGGGTCCTCGTCTCGAGCCTCAGGGCGGGAAGGGGTTTGGAAGGGTCGAGCCGGACGTTCATCGCGAAGGCGACCGCCGCGAGCACGCAGGCCGGGTCATGGCGCAGGGGCATCGGCGTGACGGGGGCCGCGGCCCGGGCCGCGGGCACCACAGAGAGGAAGACCGCCAAGAGCGCCTTCATGCCCTCAGTGTGCGGGGGGAGCGGGGGCGGGGGGAGGGGCGAAGGGCCCCCGAGGCTCTGGGCCCCCCGGGACCCTTGATTCCGCCCGCTCCCGGACCCATACTACGTCGATGCGTCGCGCCGCCGTCCCCCTCTCGGCGCTCTTAGCGCTCGCCTTCCTGCCGCCCCTGGCGGCCCAGCCTGTCGCGCCCTCCTTAGAAGTCCTCTCCCAGCCCATCGTCGTCGAGAAAGACCCGGCGGCGGCGAAGGCCTTCCTCGACCGCGACGACCACCAGACCCTGCGGGGCGGGGACCCCGCCCTCTTCGACCGCACCTTCCGGACCGCCAACGAGCTCTCCGACCTCGCCGACGCTCTGGGCACCTACAAGGAAGCCTCCGGCCTGCGCGAGGCCTTCGGGGCGCGGGAAGGCTACGAGCTCCTCGCGACCCCGGGGGCCCTCGAGGCCTGGGTCCGCGCGCGCGCCCCGGACGCGGACCCCGCCTTGGTCCGGTCGGCCTCCTACGAGTGGGCCTCTTTGGAGCCTTCTTTGCGAGCGGAGATGGCGCGCCGCGGCTACAAGCCCGAGCGCTGGGCGAAGCTCCCGTTCGCGGAGCGCCATGCCGCGGCGACGAAGGCCGGGGCCGAGGCGGTGGCTTCCCTCAAGAGCCGGATGCCGCGCACGAAGGCCGAGCTCGACGCCCTCTCGGCGCGCGCCGACGCGCTGACCCCCTGGCTGGGGGTGGAGGCGGCCGCCGAGGCCGCCGAGGCGGTGACGAAAGCCAAGGGGGCCTGGGAGGGCCTGCAGGACGCCCAGCGCCGCGCGGCGGCGTCGGGAGACCCGAAGCTCGCCGCCGCGGTGGCGCAGGCCAGGGCGTCCAAGGACCCCGAGACGGCCCTGGCGCGCCTGGCGGCCATCTTCGATGGGCTAGGAGTCCGGCATCCGGCGGTGGCCGACGCCGGCCCGGGCAAGCCCAGCCAGCGCATCACGCCGAAAGCCGGGACCCAGCTGGCCGAGCTGGTGCGCTCCGGCGCCCTCAAGGAGATGCGCGGCACGGCCATCGGCGACGAGGTGGCGGCCTTCTTCGACGCGTCGGGGATGAACCTCGTCATCAAGCCGTTGGCCCCCGGGACCCAAGGGGAGTTTCAGGCGGAGACGCGGGAGATCAGCCTCAACAAGCTCGAGATCGAGAAGTGGCTGCGCCGCGAGAGCCTGACGGTGGCCGACCTCGTCAAGGGCGGCGAGCCCCTGCGCGCGCTCATCCTCGCCGTCACCCCCATCGTCCTCCACGAGGGCATCCATCAGCAGCAAGACGAGTGGCAGAAGGCCGGAAGATACCCAGACATCGCGGCCCAGTCCCAGGAGGTCGAGGCGAACTCCCGCGAGGCCGCCTTCATCCTCGAGAAGGCCGCGCGCGACAAGTCCTACCGGGCCTTCCTCGCCAAGAACCAGGAGCGCTTCGACTTCGTCGGCTCGGCCGTGCGGGCGTCGGCCGACCTGGCGCGCGACCCGGCGGCGTTCCGCGCGTCCATCATGGCCGACAGCTATCCGAACAACCCCTCCATCGCCGCCGACACCGCGGCCGCGGCGGGGGCCCCGGAGGCGGCGCGCCGCGCCGACGCCGCGCGCGTCTCCCGCGCGTACCGCGACCGCGACCGGCAGATGTGGGGACAGGTGGTGCAGGTCCTCCGGTGGGTGCGCGAGAACCCGGCCGGGGCGAAGGCGGGGCCGCCGGCGCCGGCGGGGATGCGATGAAGGCCCTCTTGTCCCTCCTGTTGGCCCTCCCCGCCTCGGCGGGGAAGCCCGGCCGGGCGGTCGTCCATCCCGAGGCCCACTTCACGATGACCGCCCCCGGCGCGTGGAGCCAGACCTTGCTCGGCCCGGACGACTTGGGGCCCGGCGCCGCGGGCGCGGTCTTTAAATCCTCGCCCTCGGCCCGGGGCGAGGAGGAGCCCAGCCTCACCGTCATCTTCTACTCGGCGGGCAACCCGCACTTCAAAAACGCCGCCGACTACCTCGCCCGCCAGACCGAGCCCCTGCCGGTCACGCCCGAGGGCGAGGAGACCGGCCCGGTGACGGCGGCCAAGCTGGGAGCCCTGGCCGCGAAGACCCTGACCCGCTCGCGGCCGGTGGGCCGGCCCGAGGAGGCCGTCCGCCGGGGCGTGAAGCTCACGGCCCGGCTGACCGTCGCCGAGGCGCCGGGCGGCTTCTTCGTCGTGACCTGCACGGCGCCGGCGCCGCGGTGGGCGAGCGTCCGCCCGCTCTTCGACGCCGCGCTCAAGTCCTTCATGCCGC
>SCTT01000482.1 GCA_004322435.1 bacterium | reverse complement strand
GCTCGTGCTGGTCATCCTGGCGCTGTTGGTCGACAACGCGCGGCTGCGCCGGGCGCTGCGGCCCAAGGCCGCCCTGCCGCCGCCCGCGCGTTAGTACGCGTCAGTGCCGCAGAGTCACGAGCGCGGACTCCAGTCCCCCGACGACCGCCGCCATCCGAACATAGTCGAGCTTCTCGGGCGTATCCGTTTTCGTGTGATAGTGCGAATAGCGTAGGAATGCGGTATCGGTGACCATGACGGCGGGGTAGCCGTGCCGCCAGAATGACAGGTTGTCCGAGAGGGACACCGCACCAGTCCATGCGGGAAGGGCGGCCGTCATCAGGCCCGGCCGCTCGGGCACGGGATATGCTGACTTCAAGCGGCGCAGGAAGAACCAAGACCGCCAATTCGACGCGAAGCCAATGAAATTAGCGGTCGAAGGGTAAAAGGCCGCCATCAAGGGTGGGTAGGTCTGCGAGTGCGGCGCGTCGGAGTAATACCCGAGCATCTCGAGGGAGAGCATCCCGGCCACCCGCCGCTTCTGTTGCCGTAGCAGCCCGGCATACTGATAGCTGCCCATCTCCTGGGTGCCGAAGAACGGGGGCTCCTCGTTGGCGAACGCGACGAAGTGCACTTCGACCACGCCTGTGGAGCCGCGCAGGCGCCGGGCCAGCTCCAGCATCGCCGCAACCCCTGAGGCGTTGTCATCCGCCCCGGGGGTACCGGGAAAAGTGTCGTAGTGCGCTCCGACGACCAAGACTTCCGCGTCTGGGCCTTTACCAGGGAGCACAACCGCGATGTTGAGGAAGTCGGTGACGACGCCCCCGAACGGAAGCGAGAAGCGCTGCATCATCGGCTCGTAGCCGAGCGCCTTGAAACGCGATGCGATGAAGTCGACGGCTTTGGCGACCTCCTCCGGGCGGCCGGCGTTCCTGTCGCCGATGGTCTCGGCGAGATGCCGGACGTCGGCCTGCAGGCGTCCGGCGGGCGAGTCGGGTGCGAGCTCCATGGGGACCTCCGCGGCCGGGATGCGCTTGAGCCGCCACTGTTCCAACAGCATCCCCCCTCCCAACGCGAAAGCCGTCACGGAGGCGAAGAGCAGCAGGTTGAACATCCGGCGGACGAGGCCGGGCGAGGCCGCCGGCGTCTCGGACCGGCGCAGCCACCCGAAGAAGGCGGCCAGGTTCGCCAGCGACACGGCCAAAGACAAGACCGCGAAGCCGCTGAGGAAGGAAAGTGCCGAATGTGAGCTCGAAGGCGGAAGGGCCCAATAAGCGGCCGAGAGGAGGAGTCCAAGGATGCCCGACCGAGCGGCGAACTTGGAATGCGCGGCCAGCGACGGATGCACTTCCCCGGCGGGCCGCCGGATGAAGGCGACGGCGCCCAACAGCAGCACCAGCTGCGCCAGCGTGATTACCATCGGATTCCGAAGTAGTGTACCCTCGAAGCGCGTTCATGCCAGAGGGCGCCATGGATGTCTCCGGCCTTTACAACCTCTGCGAGGTCCTCCTTTGGGGGACCGCCGCGGCGGTCATGTTCGTCCGCAGTTCTCGGGAGGAAGGGCCGATGCGGCGCCTCGGCAAGAAGACGTCCGCCGTGCTCGCCGTCTTCTCGTTGACGGACGTCATCGAGATCAAGACGGGAGCCTGGTGGGACCCTTGGTGGCTCCTTACACTCAAGTCCGCATGCGTCGTAGCGTTGGTGGGCGCTGGAATCCGTTATCGGAAGCTCCGGAGCCAGGGCTGAGTTTTTGGACTGAAAGGTCTCGGTCAGGCCGACCAGTTCAGCCGCGGCTTGCGACGGCTCTTCGCGCAGTCCCGCAAGTACAGGTTTATAAGGCTCTGGTACGGCATCCCCACCTCGGAAGAGAGCGCCTTGAAGTAGGCGACCGTGTCCTCGTCGATGCGAATCGTAATCTGCCTTTTTAAACCCCGGGTGTAGGGGTTCGGCTTAGCCTTCGAGAAGTCGTATTCGGGTCTCATGAGAGCCTCTCCATGTACTGCGCCGCCTCCCGCCGGGTCGCGCGGCGCGCCGAGATGATGCGCGTGGCGTCCGGAGCCGACCCATCGCAGTGGCAGACGACCAGCAGCCTCATCCGGGCGCTCCTCCCCAGGAGGATGAAGCGGGCCTCGCCGTGCGGGTGGTCCGGGTCCGCGATGAAGAGGGCGCTGTCGTCATGAAAGACTGTTCCGGCTTCCTCGAAAGAGACGCCATGCTTGGCTTGGTTCCGCCGCGCCTTCGCCTCGTCCCACTCGAATCGGGTTTCGTTATACATATAGTGTAGTTACACTGTTGTTATAAATCAAGCCCCCGCCCCCTCCACTGACGTATACGCTCGCCCCCCTTGTTTGGTTCCCCTCTCCGTCGGTGAAGGGAACTTTTTCGGGGGGTCCGGCGTACGTGTAGGTATGGACACCCAACAACCGACGGTCGTCGTGCTCAAGGCGTTGTCGGAAGGGGCGGACCCCGAGACCGGGGAGCTCCTGGCGGACGCGGGCGTGCTGGGCAGGCCCGCGGTCAAAGAAGCGCTCGCGGCGGCGGCGGCCGCCCTAGCGCGCCGGGGCCCCCAGCCCGGCAAGGTCGGCAAGCGCTGGACCCCCGAGGAGGAGGCCCGCCTCGCCGCGGCCTTCGACGCGGGCAAGCCCGTCAAGGACATCGCGGCGGAGCTCGAACGCAAGCGCGGCGGGGTGCGCTCGCGCCTGGTGCTCCTGGGGAAGATCCCGCCGCGCGCGCGCCCGGGCTAGCCGCGCCGGCGCTTGGCTTCGAGCGCGGCGACGACGTTCGTGATGCCGTGCGAGGTCAGCCCGTCGCCGCCCGCGGGGAGGAAGTGGACCACGGAGCCGTGCAGGCGCACGAAGTCGGGGCCGAGGAAGAAGCGCGCCGCGGCCAGAGGCTCGCCGGCCACGACGACGTTCGTGATGCGGGACGCGTCCGGTCGGCAGGCCTCGCCTTCGGGACAGGCCCCGATCTTGAGCCCCGCCGCCAGGCCGAGGCCAGCGGAATTGAAGGTCCAGGCCTCGAGGCCCAACCGGGCGGCCGCGAACTGCGCAATGCCGCCGCCCAAGGAATGCCCGGTGACGGCGACGTCGCCGTAGGCCTCCTTCATCTCGCGGGCGAACTCGAGGCCCTGCCGGTATTGGCGCGGCAAGAAGAGCGGCTGGGGGATGTCGGCCTTCACCCAATCCTTGAGGCCGTCGGTGCCGCGGAAGGCGACGATGACCCGCCCGGTCGACTCCTCCCGGCAGGCGTAGGCATCGAACCCGGTCTCCGGGTCGTTGCGGCGCTCGAGCAGAGGGCACCAGCCCTCTGCCCGGCCGTTGTAGGCGTTCGCGCTCAGTTTGGCGAACGGAAGGGCCTGGTCCGCGACGGCCGCCTTGTCCACGGGCCCTTTCGGGGACGGGAGAGGAGCGCCCTCGAGGTCTGTCATCCCGCCGCCCCGGGAGCGCAGCTCTCCCAAAGAGACGGCGGGGAACCCTTCGGCACGGGCCGGGACGCTCAGCCCTCCCGCGAGGACCAACGAAAGGATGAAGCCCCTGGCTGTCTTCTCCATCCCTCTCAGGGTGCGCCTGATTCCCCCACGGAACCAGTGACCCCGAGACCCAGACGACATAGGCCCAAAGGCCTATCGGCCTCTCCGGCGCCTGGCCTTTGTGTTGCTGGAGCGTATTCGATGGTACAAGCGCGCCTACGTCGCCTCTCCGACCTCGGCTCCCTGGTCGGCAACACCCCCCTCCTGGCCGTCGAGTTCCGCTACAAAGGGGCCGACCGCGTCCTCTACGCGAAGGCCGAGCACCTGAACCTCACCGGCAGCATCAAGGACCGGATGGCCCTCCACATCGTCACCCAGGCCGTCGCCCGCGGGGAGCTGACGCCGGAGGGCCCCATCGTCGAGGCCACCAGCGGCAACACCGGCATCGCCTTCGCCGCCGTCGGGCGCGCGCTGGGCCACCCCGTCGTCATCTTCATGCCCGACTGGATGAGCCAGGAGCGCAAGGACCTGCTCCGCAGCCTCGGCGCCGAGGTGCGCCTCGTGACCCACGAGCAGGGCGGGTTCCTCGGCAGCATCCGCATGGCCGAGGAGTACGCCGCCCGGACCCCGGGGGCCTTCCTGCCGCGCCAGTTCTCCAACCCCGACAACGTCTCCGCCCACGAGGTCACGACCGGCCCGGAGCTCTGGTGGCAGTTCGACGCGCTGGGGCTCACGCCCGACGCCTTCGTCGCGGGCGTCGGCACCGGCGGCACCATCATGGGCGTCGGACGCTACCTGCGCAGCGTTAAGCGCGGCCTCAAGGTCCACCCGCTCGAGCCGGCCAACTCCCCCACGCTCACCACCGGGCATAAGGTCGGCAAGCACCGCATCCAGGGCATCTCCGACGAGTTCATCCCCGAGGTCGTGAAGCTCGCCGAGCTCGACGCGGTGGTCTCCATCGACGACGGCGATGCCATCCTGATGGCCCAGAAGCTGGCCGTCGGCCTGGGGCTGGGGGTGGGGATCTCGAGCGGGGCCAACTTCCTCGGCGCGCTCAAGGTCCAGGAGACGCTCGGCCCCCGCGCCGTCGTCGCGACGGTCTTCCCGGACGACAACAAGAAGTACCTGTCGACGGACCTGCTGCGCGTCGAGCCCGTCAAAGAGGGCTTCCTCTCGCCCGACGTGGAGCTCGCCTCTTATTCCGGCGTGCGCCGAGTCTGCCGGACCTGCTGCGACCGCCCCGGGCGCGGGCAGGCCTCCTGCCGCGGCGCCTGCCCCGCCTCCTAACGCTCCCGGACGCTGAAGAGCCCGTGCACCTTGCACATGTCGGAAGGGCTCATGTCGGCGTTCCCGGACGCGCCCCACGAGTTGCGGGTCTTAAAGACAAGGCCGCTTTTGTCGTCGGCGCGGACGCCCGTGATGATGATGACGTGGCTGCCCCAGTTCGCGTCCGTGAAGTAGCTGATGCCGACCGGGCGGCCGGCGCGCAGCTCCGCGAGCACCGAGGCCGTCCGCCCGGCGCCGTCTTTGGCGCAGTTGGCGGGGCTCTTGTTGACCGAGGACGGCAGGGTCACGTGGAGGCTCTTGACCACGCTGAAGCCCTTGAGCTTCTCCCGCGTCGCGGCGCGCTGCTCGTCCAAGGTCGGGTCGTTGCCCATCAGGTAGTTCTGGAGGATGCGCTGGTTCGTCGGGCTCTTCTGGAGCCGCGCCCAGTGCGTCCGCGGGTTGTAGAGGAGCTTCACGTACCAGGGGTCGCGCCGGCGCTGGCGCTCGATGTCGGCCAGGGTCCGCTGCTCGGCCTCGCGGTAGCGGCGGTAGCGCTCCAGGAACTCCCCGTACTGCGGCGCGGTCGCCACGCCGTTCTTGATCGCGAACTCCATGTCCCCGACGGCCAAGACCGTGCTGGGAGAGCCCCCCTCCTTGAATTCCGGCTTGCCGTTCCAGGTGTAGCCCCGGTCGGCGATGTTGCCGCTGTAGACGTTGCCGTTGAGGACCGTGTTCCTTAAGAAGAGGTCCGCGTCGGAGAACACCGCGTGTTCGCCGTACTTGCGGAAGTAGGCCGCCTCGAGGAGGCCGATGGAGGCGAACGCGTGGCACGAGCCCACGTCCCCCTGGTCCCGGGAACCGGTCGGGAATTGGCCGGACAGGTCCACGTCGGCCCCCGGCGCGGGAGCGGCCGCCGGGACTCCTGCGCCGACGCCCGGGACGGCGCCCACGGCCCCGGCAGAGGCGCGCAAGGTCGAAAGGGCTGACGGCCGGCCTTCGGCGGCGGCCGGACGGGCGAGGAGGGCGAGAGCCGCGGCGAGGGGGAGGGGGTTCATGGCGATAGCGTGGCCCCGCGCGCTCGCGCTCGCCAGCCGCCGAAGGCCCCGCCCGGTCTGGGACCGAGGGCCTGGGAAGATGCCGGGACCGCCTAGTGCTGGTTCCAGGGCCGGCGGAGCTTCGTCTCGACGGCGGTGCAGCCGAGGACGACCCGCCCGGTCTGCGGGTCGTAGAGCCATTTCCCCTCGTCGCCGTCTGCGGCGCCGACGAGCGGCGCCTCCTGGTCGATGAGGCGGTGGGCGTGCACCCGGTCCGCGCCGGCGTCGTAGGAGTAGAGCTCGAGCGCGGGGACCCCGACCTCGGCCAGGGAGGCGGGATAGCGGTCATGGCTGTAGCGGTAGGCCGCCACCTTCTCGCGCAGCCCCTGCAGGGCCCCGAGGGCGCGCGCGTCCCCTTCCAGGCAGCGCAGCATGACGACGCGCGGCCAGAAGAGGAGCCAGACGACCCCGGTCACGACGCCCAAGACCAGGGCCCGCTTCACGGGCACGACCATGCGGCCTTAGATGCCGGGGACGAGCGGGATGCCGCTGCAGGCGGCGAGCAGCGCGGCGGCGGCGGCGACGGCGGCGGCGTGGATGATTTTCATGAGGCGAGGATAGTAAATACGGCTAAACTAATCCGGACATGCATCCCCGAAACCGCCATGGCGGGCGCTACGACCTCGAGCGCCTGACGCGGGCGTCCCCCGCGCTCGCGCCCTTCGTCGCCCGCAACGCGCACGAGGACCTGTCGGTCGACTTCGCCGACCCGGCGGCGGTCAAAGCCCTCAACGCGGCCCTGCTCAAGGACTGGTACGGCCTCGAACACTGGGACCTCCCGCCGGGCGCCCTGTGCCCGCCGGTGCCCGGCCGCTCGGACTACGTCCATGCCGCCGCCGACCTGCTCTCCCGGCACGGGGCGGTGCCGCGCGGCGACGCGGTCCGGGTCCTCGACGTCGGGGTGGGAGCCAGCTGCATCTACCCCATCCTCGGGCGCGGCGAGTACGGCTGGAGCTTCGTCGGCACCGACGTCGACCCGGCGGCGCTGCGCTGCGCCGGAGCCATCGTCGCGGCGAACCCGCTGCTCGCCGGGGGCGTCGAACTCCGCCGGCAGAAGCCTCCGGCCGTCCTCAAGGGCGTCATCGCCTCTGGCGAGCGCTTCGCGCTGACTTTGTGCAACCCCCCGTTCCACGCCTCGCAGGCCGAGGCCGAGGCGGGCACCCGCCGCAAGTGGACGAACCTCGGCCGCGCGCCCGGCACGGCGCGCAACTTCGGCGGCCGGGCCGCCGAGCTGTGGTGCCCCGGAGGCGAGGCGGCCTTCGCGCAGTCCCTCGTCGAGGAGAGCGCGCCGTTCGCCGCCCAGGTCGCCTGGTTCACGGTCCTGCTCTCGAAGGCGGCCACCGTGGACGCCCTCAAGCCCGCCCTCCGGCGCGCCCAGGCCGCCGACGTCCGCGTCGTGGAGATGGCCCAAGGCAACAAGAAGAGCCGGCTGCTCGCCTGGACGTTTCGTGACAGCCGATGACGGCCGCCTCCTAGGCGCCGCGCCCTCTGCGGGCTAACCTTATATTAGGAGGACCTCCATGCAGGTGTTTTTGACCGGCGCGACCGGCTACATCGGGTCCGCGGTCGCGGCGGCTTTGCTCCGCGCCGGACACGACGTGCGCGGCCTCGCCCGCTCGCGCGCGAAGGCCGCGGAGCTGCAGGCGGCGGGCGTCGCGGCGGTGCTCGGCGAACTCTCGAACCCGGGGACCTACGCCCAGGCCGCGGGCGCGTGCGACGCCATCGTCCACGCCGGCTTCGAGACCGGCCCCCGCGCGGCCGAGGTCGACCGGCTGGCCCTCGAGGCGCTCTTGGAGGCCGCGCAGGTCTCGGGGCGCCCCAAGTCCCTCGTCTACACCTCCGGCGTCTGGGTGATGGGGCGCCACCACGGGGCCCCGGGCACGGAGGAGGACCCGCCCGCCCCGCTGCCCATCGTCTCCTGGCGCCCTGCCGTCGAGACGCTGGCCCTGGCCGCGGGCGGAGGGCGCCTCGCGACCGCCGTCGTCCGCCCCGGGTGCGTCTACGGCGGCTGCGGCGGCCTCTACGGACGCATGCTGCAGGCGGCCGTCGAGGAGCACGAGGTCGTCTTGACCGGCGCCGGGCGCAACGCCTGGGCCGCGGTCTATCTGGACGACCTGGCCGACCTCTACGTGCGCCTGGTGGAGCGGCACCCCGACGGCATCTTCCACGCCACCGACGGCTCGGCCGACCCGCTCGCGGAGGTGGCCGAGGCCTTCCTCGAGGCGGCCGGCGGCGGGGCGCTCGTGCTGCGCCCGCTGGCGGACGCGCTGCGCGAGGACGGCCCCTTCGCCGAAGGGCTGGCCCTCGACCAGCGGGTCTCGAGCGAGAAAGCCCGCCGGGAGCTCGGCTGGCGCCCCAGCCTCTCCTCGCCGGCGAACCACGCCCCCGCCTTGCTGGCGCTGTGGCGAGCGAAAGCGGGCCCCCTGAGCGTGTCCTAGCCTCCCGGACTTGCGCCGGGAAGCCGCGGCGTCCTATAGTCTACGGGTCGTCCGTCCCCAGGGGGAACTCCATGCTCCGCAAGATTGCTCTGTTGTCCGGCTCGTTGGCTTTGGCGGCCGCTTTAACGTCGGCCGCGCGCGCCGAAGACGAGGCGCCCGCCGCCGAGGCTCCGGCGGCCGAAGCCCCGGCCGCGGCCCCCGAGACGCCCGCCGCCGAACCCGCTCCCGAGCCGGCCCCGGCCCCGGCGCCCGAGAAGCCCAAGCCCCTCCCGGCGGCGCCCTCGAAGATGCTCCCGGCGCCGAACGCCGGGCCCGCCACCACCCCCGCCGCCGCGCCGGCGCCCAAACCGAAGCCCCTGCCGGCCCCCGCGCCGGCCGCGAAGGCCGAGCCCGCCGCCGCCTGCCTCCTCAACGGCCCCGCCGCCGACACCGTCGGCTGCGTGAAGGCCTATAAGACCCTGGCCGACGGCTACCTCGAGGCCTATAAGGCCGTGGACCGCTGGCTGGCCGGCATCTCTTCGGAAATGAAGGGCGCCGCCGACCGCATCGCGGACCTCGAGGCGAAGGTCGCCGAGAGCGAGGGCGCCGTCACCAAGCTCAAGCTCGACCGCTCGAAGGACGCCAAGCTCCGGCTCAAGGACCTCGACGTCGCCAACAAGAAGCTCTGGGCCGAGCTCGAGGCGGCGCGCAAGGACGAGGAGACCCGCTGCAAGGCCTTCGCGCGCGAGGCCGCCCAGAAGGTCAAGGACATCAACGTCGACATCACCGCCCGCCTGACCGCCGCCGGCAAGGCCGTCCAGTAGGCCCGTGGACGTCCCCGAGGAGCTCTCGGCCTGGGTGCCGGGCCTCTTCGACGACCCGACCCGGCCGCTTTACGCCCAGGCCGCGACCGTAGGCCCCGGCGGCGCGCCGGACGTCCGCACCGTCCACGTCCGCTACGTGAAGGCTTGGGACGCGCTGGCCTTCGCCGCCCACACCGGGTCGCCCAAGTGGGCGCAGCTCAAGGCCGACCCGCGCCTGAAGCTCGCCTTCTTCCACCCCCGCCTGGGGCTGCAGCTGCGCTTCGCGGGGACCGCCGACCTCGCCGCAGACCCCGCCGGGCTGGCGGAGCTCTGGGCCGCGACGGACCCGTGGCTGCGCAAGGAGTACGGCGCCAAGGGCCGCACGGCGCCGGCGGACTTTGGCGCCGTCCGCCTCGCGGTGTCGGCCTGGGACGCCTACCGCGTGGACCCCGCCCATCCCGAGAAGAACGAGCGCGCGCTCTACCGCCGCGAGTCCGGCGCCTGGCGCGCCGAGCGCCGGAGCGCCCTGCTCTGACTTCCTAGGTCCGACGGACCTGGACGGCCGGAGCCCCCTCGGCTATACTCCCCCCATGCGCCGGACCCTAGCCCTCCTGGTCGCCGCCGCGGCCTTGGCCGCCACGGCCTGCAACCAGCCCAAGGACTCGGACCCCGTCATCGACGACGGAGCCGTCGGCTCCTGCCAGACGAGCAACCAGCATTGCAGTTCCTCGGCGGATTGCTGCGGGACGCTCTTGTGCAACGCGAACAAGGTCTGCTCGGGCGGGTCCTGCCAGGTCCAGGGGACGCGCTGCACGACCTCCTCGCAGTGCTGCGGCACGATGACCTGTTCCGGGGGCGTGTGCGGCGGCTCCGGGACCTGCCGCAACGAGGGCGGCGGCTGCACGTCCTCGGGGCAATGCTGCGGGACGCTGACCTGCTCGGGCGGGGTCTGCTCGAGCGGAGGCTGCTCGAGCTCCGGCGCGGCCTGCACGACGTCCTCGCAGTGCTGCGGGACGCTCACCTGCTCGTCGGGACTCTGCCGATAAGGCTTACTTCGTGAAGGCCTGAGCCAGGGCGGGGAACGCCTGGGCCAGGGCCTGAGCCGCCTGCGGGTGTTCCGACAGGTAGTCGACCGTCGCGGGGTCCGAGACCAGACGCACCATCACGCTCGGCTCGGCGAGCGCTCCCTGCACGCCGGGGCAGTCCACGACCTTCTTGAACATCGGGCTCTTCAGGAGCGCCGCCAGCGCGACCGGGTCCTGCATCGCCGGCGAGCCGAGGAAGGCCCGCACGAGCCCGCCATTGGCGAGGATCGTCTTGGTGACCGCGGGGCTGCGGAGCGCCGCCCGGACGAGTCCCGAGTCCAAGTAGGCGTCGACCGCCTTCGGGCTGGCTAAAAAGCGTTTGAAGGCCTTGGCGTCGCCCAGGGTCGTCTTGCGCAGCACGAAGCGGGCCGGCGCCGCGAGCATCGCCGCGAAGACCGGGTTCGCCCTGGCCTTCACTTCGATCCCGGGCGGCACCTTCGGCACCGCCGCCTCCGGGGCCGTGGGCGGACGCTGCGGCGTCATCGAATAGCCGGCGATGGGGATGGGCTGCGGCGAGGCCATCGCGTCGCGCATCGAGTCGGCCGAGGCCGACGGGAAGTTCGGAGCCGGGGCGGGGCTCGGGAAGTCGGAAGCCTCCACCGCGACGTCCACCATGCGCGGGTCGATGGGCCGGGTCAGCATCGACCAGGCCACGACGCCCGTGACGGCCGCGAGGCTCACGGCGCTCATGGCTCCGGTGGGGGACATCGGCGCGGGCTTCATCCCTAATAGGATAGGCGGGAGGCGCCCCCCTTTCCTGGGAACCCCGGCCCCCGCGGGCCTAGGCCCTAGGGCCTAGGGCCTAAAACTCCTCGGCGAAGCTGACCGCGCCCGGAACGGCCACCTGATAGGCCGAGACCCGGCGCTCGAAGAAGTTCGTGAGCTCGGGCACGTCCTGAAGCTCGATGAACCCGAAGGGGTTCTTCGCGCGGAACGTCGGCGGCAGGCCGAGCGCCGCGAGGCGCTGGTCGGCGATGAACTCGAGGTACTGGCGCATGTCGGCGGGCGAGAGGCCCACGACCTTGAGCTGCAGCACGTCCTCGGCGAAGGCCATCTCGCAGTCCACGGCCTCGCGCAGCATCTCCTCGGTGCGGCTCGCCATGTCGGCGTCGAAGAGCGTCGGGTCCTCGGCGCGCGCGGTGCGGATGACCTCGAAGGCGAAGGCCATATGGGCGCTCTCGTCGCGGAACACCCAGTTGGTGCCCGCGGCCAGGCCGTTGAGCAGGCCCTTCGAGCGCAGGAAGTAGACGTAGGCGAAGGCCGCGAAGAAGAACAGCCCTTCCACCGCGCCGGCGAAGGTGATGAGGTTCATCAGGAACGCGCGCTTGTCCTCGCGGGTGCGCGCCTCCTCGAGGGAATGGATCGAGTTCATCCACTTGAAGCAGAACTCGGCCTTGCGCCGGATGGACGGGACGTTCTCCACGGCCGAGAACGCGGCGGCGCGCTCGGCGGGGTCGGGGATGTAGGTGTCGAGCAGGGTCAGGTAGAACTCGACGTGGAGCGCCTCCTCGTAGAGCTGGCGCGACAGGTACAGCCTCGCCTCGGGGGCGTTGACGTGCTTGTAGAGGTTGAGCACGAGGTTGTTGGCCACGATGGAGTCGCCGGTGGCGAAGAAGGCGACCAGGCGCCGGATGAGGTGGCGCTCGGCCCCGCTGAGCTTGTCGCGCAAATCGCCCAAGTCGTGCGAGAAGTCCACCTCCTCGACCGTCCACGTGTTCTTGATGGCCGACTTGTACATCTCGAAGAACACCGGGTACTTCATCGGCCGCAGCGTCAGGTTCAGGCCCGGGTCGAGGATCACTGGCAGGACTCGCAGGACTCGGGGTTTTCCAAGGAGCACGCGACCGAGGCCGCCGCGTCGGCCGGAGCCGGCTGCACGGCCGCCGCCGGCGCCGCCGCCGCCTTCGCGATGGACGTCGCCGGGCGCGAGCGCAGGTAGTAGGTGGTCTTCAAGCCCGCCTTCCAGGCGTGCATGTACATCGAGGAGAGCTTGCCGATGTTGGGGCTCTCGACGAAGAGGTTCAGCGACTGGCTCTGGTCGATGTAGGCCCCGCGCTCGGCGGCCATGTCGATGAGCGCCCGCTGCGGCAGCTCCCAGGCCGTGCGGTAGACCTGGCGCAGCTCCGCGGGCACCTCCTCGATGCCCGCGATGGAGCCCTCGGCGAGCTTGATGCGGTTGCGCATCGCCTCGTCCCAGAGCCCGAGCTTCTTGAGGTCGGCCACCAGGTACTTGTTGACCTGCATGAACTCGCCCGACAGGGTCTCGCGCTTGAAGACGTTCGACACCTGGGGCTCCACGCACTCGCCGGCGCCCACGATGGAGGCGATGGTCGCCGTCGGGGCGATGGCCACGACCAGGGCGTTGCGCACGCCCGTCTTGAGGA
>SCTT01000481.1 GCA_004322435.1 bacterium | reverse complement strand
CAAGGGAGCGCGCTACCGCTGCGCCAACTGCCCGTAAATGCAAGGAACGCGACGACGAAAGGGATGTTAACAATTTCAGGGAGGGCACGGCAATGGACGAGGCGATAGGAAGAGCCACTGATAGGTAATCTTAGAGGAAGGGTGTTACGGAGTCAATAACAAATCGGCGCCGGACTATACGGAAAGGACGGCCTGGGAGAGTTCCCCGGCCGAGGCGAACCGGTGGGCCGGGTCGGCGGCGAGAGCCTTCATCGTGATGGCGTCTATCTGGCGCGGCAAAGTCGGCACCAAGGCGGAAGGCGGCACGACCTGCATCGCCATCTTCTGCGCCAGGAAGTTCGGGCCGTTGTAGGGCAGCCGTCCGGTCAGCATCTCATACAGGCACACCCCCGCCGCGAACACGTCCGCCCCCCGCGATGCGGCCCCCAGCTCCTGCTCGGGCGCCATGTAGGCCGGCGTGCCGGCGCTGTTGGTGTGCGTCACCCGAGCTAGCGTCATCTGCGCCTGGTGCGCGATGCCGAAGTCCATCACCTTGGCGACCCCTTTCATGTCGACCATGACGTTGGCGGGCTTCAAGTCCCGGTGGACGATCTTCTGCGCGTGCGCGTAGTCGAGCGCCTGGGACACCTGGTGCACGACGGACTTGACCCCCGGCAGCGGCAGCTGGCGCTGGAGGGCGATCCATTCCCGGAGCGACTTCCCCTCCACGTACTCGAACACGAGGTACAGGACGCCGGGCTCCTTGACGATGGACAGGATCTCGACGATGTTCGGATGCTTGAGGGCCGCGACGAGCCGGGCCTCGTTTAAAAAGGCCTCGAGCTCCCCGCCCCCCTGCATCAGCTCTTCGCGCATCCGTTTGATGGCGACGCGCCGCCGCAGCGTCAGGTCCTCGGCCAGGTAGACGACGCCCATCCCGCCGGTGCCCAGCAGCTTCTCGATGCGGAAGTTCTCGCCGATGACCCGGCCCGGCTCCTCGGAGACGGTCCGCGGCGGCGTGGCCCTCGCCGCCAGGGTCGCGCGCTCGGTCGCGTCGGCCACCGCGGTCGCGATGGCGCGGCGCTGGAACCGCAGGAAGCCCCCGCCGACGAGGAGGACGGCGAGGACGCCGCCCCCCATCAGCGCGTAACGGCGGCGGTCGCGCCGCGCGAGCACCTCCGCCTCCTTGAAGGCCGCCTCGTCGTCGTCCAAAACGGACCGCAGGCGGACCGAGAAGGCCTCGAAGCCTTTCAAGGCCTGCCGGTAGGGGCGCAGCGGGCCGCTGCCGTCCCGCAAGGCCTCCGGATGGTGGCGCTGGACCGCCAGGTGGAAGGTCTTAAGGGCGGCCGAGTACTCGACGGTGCCGGCCTCGAAGCCCTGCAGGGCGCCCGCCAGCTCCATCCGGAGCGCGGCGCGCTCGGCGATGACCTTGTCGAAGTCCGGCGGGTCGGCGTAGAGCTCCTTGAGCGCGCTCAGCCGCGCGAGCCCCGCGCCCGCCGAAGCCTTGGCGGACTCGAGCTGGCGGACGCCGTTCTCAAGCGCCGTCTGCTCCGGCGGCATCGGGAAGCCGCCGCCGGGCGGCCCGCGGTGCTCGTCGAAGCCCGGCGGAGGCCTGTCGCCGTACTCGTCGGGAGGCGGCCCCTGGCCCCAGCCATGGGTCGTCAGGAGGCAGAGGGCCAACGGCAGAGAGACGGCGAGCGCCGACATCTTGCCCAAGAAATCGGAAGGCGTCGGGGCCTCCACGGTCACCGGCCGGGAGTCTGTCGGGTGGAGGAAGGCGAGCCGCGCCGCGTGGAGCATCTGGCGCTCGGCGCCCGAGGACCGTCGGTCCGCGTCCGTGATGGTGCCCGCCACCGCCTTCTTGTAGAGGCCGGGGTCGGACCCGTAGAGCAGGTCGCCCAAGATGGGATGGCCCAGATGCGCCAGGTGCACGCGGAGCTGGTGGAGGCGGCCGGTCTTCGGACGGCAGAGGACGAGCGAAGCGTCCTCCCCGGAAGAGAGGACGCGGAACTCCGTGAGCGCCGGGTCTCCCGAAGCGGAGACGGACTGGCGGACCTTCACGTCCCCGCCTTCCTTGGCCAGTGGGAAGTCGGCGACGGTCTCCGTCCAGTCCGGCCGGCCGTGGACCAGCGCCCAGTACTCCTTGGCGGTGCGGCGGTCCTCGAACTGCTCTTGGAGGAGGCGCGCCGCCTCCGAATCCTTCGTCAGCGCCAGCACGCCGCTCGTCTCGCGGTCGAGCCGGTGCGCGAGGCGCGGCTCGAAGCCAGGGCGCTGGGTCTTCAGGATCTCGGTCACCGAGTTGCGGGCGACCTTGTCGGTCGGGTGGCTCAGCACCCCGCCGGGCTTGTCGACGACGAGGAGCCGGTCGTCCTCGTAGAGGACGGTCAACGCCTCGACCCGCGGGGGCGGGTCCTCTCGCCGCGGGTAAAGGACCACGACCACATCCTCGGGACCGACCCGCATCGACGCGCGCGTCTCGCCGGGGCGGCCTTCGACCTTCACACGGCCGTCGCCCACCATCTTCTGCACGCCCGAGCGCGTGGAGCCCTTGATGCGGGCGGCCAGGAAGACGTCGAGGCGGCCCCCCTCCGCGCCGGGGACGTCGCGCACCGGGAAGCGGACCGCGACGGTCTCGGTCATGCTTCCTCCCACGTGGGTGCGCGCGCGGCGTCGTGGAGGACGGCGGTGGGCTCCGAAAAGTCCAGCTGCAGGAAGGCGAGCCCACGGTGCCGCAGGGCCTCCGAAAGCGTCGCCCCGGCGGCCGGATCCTCCGGGCGCAACCGGGCGTAGAAGGTCCCCCCCGCCGCCTCGAAGGACTTCCGCGCGGTGGCCGCCGTCGCGGCGTCGGCCGCGGCGGCGACGACCAGGAGGTCCGCGTTGCGCGCCGCGGCATGGAGCGCCCAGCCGAGCGCGGTGCCGCGCGGGACCCCGGCGAGCGCGACGCACTTGCGCCGCGGGTCCGCCAGCCGCGCCCCCGCGGCCGCCGGCACGGCGCCCTCGCCCAGGCCCCAGACCTGATAGGACGAGAATCCGGGCAGCGCGTCGCCGGCGGAGAACAGGAAGAGGTCCTCGGGGCGCAGCGCGGCGTCCGAGGCCGCGTCGGCGAGCGCGGAGGCCAGCGCCCCGGCTCCCCCCGCGAGGAAGTCCGCCGCGGGGCGCGGTTCGGCCAACGCCGCCAGCGGCCGCCGCGAAGGGACGGGCCCGGCCCCGGGCGGGCGGCTCAGCCGGCCCGCCCCGACGAGCGGGGCGGCGGGCGGCGGCGCGGGCTCGGGCGCGGGGCCGGAGGAGAGGACGGAGAGCGAGTGGGCGCAGACCTCGAGGCGCAGCGGCTCGCCGCGCTCCTCGGCGGCGAGGCGGGCCTTGCGCCAGGCGCCCGCCGGCATGGCGTGCCGGGCCTCGGGCCCGAGCACGTTCAAGAAGAGGACGGGCAGGCCGTCGGCGGCGCACCAGCGGCCGGCGGCGTCGGTCGCCGAGCCGGGCGGGAGCTCCACGGTCGAACGGCGGCCGGCGCACGCCGCGCCCACGGCCAGCCAGGCGGCCATCCCGGCGTCGGCGGCCAGCACGCGCCGCGGCGCGGCGGCGGCGACGAGGGACTCGCCCTCGACGCCCGCGACGAAGGCCGCGGCGTCCTCGGAGAGCATCGCCTGGGCGCCGCTGAGCGCGGCCAAAGGGACGCCCGGCATCTGCTCCCCGTCGGGGGCCGGGAGGTTCGCGCGGGCCCAGCCCCAGCCGTCGACGCCGCGTCCCGCGGCGTGCTCCGGGAGGCCGGCGAGGCGGGCGAGCACGCCCGCGGCGGCCCACTCCGCGCCGCCGGAGAGGGCCTCCAAGGGCGGGCGCGCGGGGCGCGCGCCGCCCGGAGGGACGGCCGCGCCCGCGAGCACGGCCCAAGCGACGGGCACCGGGGCGTCCGGGGAGCCCGCCTCGGCGGCGCAGGCCCAGCCGCCGTCCTGCGGCGCCGCGCGCGCCGCGGCGCCGAACGCCGCGCAGAGCTCCACGAAGCGCGCCGCCCAGGCGCGTTCGGGGACCCAGAGGCTCAGCGGGTCCTCCGGCGGGGGAACTCGGCGGTCACCGTCGAGGCGATGCCGCCGCGCGGCGTGAACTTCCCGGTGACCTTGGCCCAGCGCGGCTTGACCGAGGCGACGACGTCGTCGAGGAAGCGGTTGACCACGTTCTCGTAGAAGATGCCGACGTTGCGGAAGCCGTGCAGATAGAGCTTGAGGCTCTTGAGCTCCACCACCCACTTGTTCGGCGCGTACTCGAGGGTCAGCGTCCCGAAGTCCGGCTGACCCGTCTTGGGGCACATCGCGGTGTACTCCGGCATGTCGATCTTGATCTCGTAATAGCCGGGATACTGGTTCGGGAAGGCCTCGAGCTCGGGGAGCTTGTGGCTGGTGCCCGAGCGGGCCTGGGCGGCCGAATACCCCAAGCCGGTCGCGCGAAAACGCCGGGACCCCCGGCTGGGGTGCTTCTTCTTCATAGACGTAGCCTCCTGACGGAATTGACGGCGATGCAGAACGCGCTGGCCGCGGCGGCCGCCGCGGCGTAGGACGGCTGGAAGACGATGCCGAAGGCCGGGCCGAGCACGCCGGCCGCGAGCGGGAGCAGGATCAGCTGGGGGACGAACACCCAGGTCAGGTTCTCGCGCACGACCTCCCGGATGCGCAGCGTCAGGCGCAGCGCGTCGTGCAGCGAGGCGAGGTCCAGGCGCGACACCACGAGGTCGGCCGACTCCGCGGCCAGGTCGAAGCCGGCGGTCCCCCCCTCGCGCGCCGAGCCGGGCCGCGCCGCCGGGTCGAGGGCGATCCCGAAGTCCGCCTGGGCGAGCGCGGGGGCGTCCAAGAAGCCGGTGCCGACCATCGCGACGCGCCGTCCCTCGGCCTGGAGGCCCGCCACCAGGCGCTGCTTCTCCTCCTCGCGGACCTCGGAGAAGACCTGCTCGATCCCGGCCGCGGACGCGGCGGCCTCGACCGCCCCGCGCGAGTCGCCCGAGGCGAGCACGACCTTGACCCCGAGCCGGGCCAGGGCGGCGACCTCCTCGGCCGCACTCGGGCGCAGAGGGTCGCTTAAGACCGCGACGCCGGCGAGCGCGCCGTCCACCGCCACGCCGACGGTCGGGTCGGAGCGTCCCGCGAGCGCGGCCAGAGTCTGCGGGCCGGCGACGATGCCGTGCTCGGCCAGCCAGGGCAGGGCCCCGAGCAGGACGCGGCGCCCCTCGACGCTGGCGCTGACGCCATGGCCGGGATAGGACTCCACCGACGACGCGCGGGCCCCCGCGGGGGCGCGGCGGGCGACGGCCTCCGCGTAAGGGTGCCCGGACCCCTCGCCGGCGGCGCGCGCGAGCCGGAGCACGTCGTCCTCGGCGAATCCGGGCGAGCACAGGGTCTCCACGAGCGCCGGCCGGCCCTGCGTGAGGACGCCGGTCTTGCCCACGACGAGGACGTCGGGGACCCGCAGCACCTGGAGGACGGCGGGGTTGCGGATGCGCATCCCCATGCGCCGGGCCCGGCGCAGGCCGGCGGCCAGCGCGGCCGGCGCGGCGAGCCCGAGCGTCCAAGGCGTCGCGGCGACCAGCACGTGCGCCAGCGTGGTCAGCGCCCTCTGGAGGCGCGGCTCGGGCCCCTTCCACGACCAGGCCAGGGCCGCGAGGACGGCGACGATGAGCAGGCCCGGCGCGTAGGAGGCGGCCAGCTGGTCGGCCACCCCGGGCACCACGGCCTTGGCCTGAACGCCCACGCGCACGGTCTCGACGAGGCGCGTGAGCCGGGCGTCCGCCGCCGGGCGCTCGGCCGCGACGAGCAGCTCGCCGGTCTTGTTGAGCGACCCGCCGAACACACGGCTGCCCGGGGCCTTCTCGAGCACCGCTGTGCCGCCGGTCCAGAGGCTCTCGTCGACGCGGGAGGCGCCGTCCACCACCGAGCCGTCGAGGGCGATGTGCTCCCCGGGCAGCACGCGAAAGCGCGCCCCGGCCCCGGCCGACGTGGCCGGCACCACCGAGTCTCGGCCCGCCGTCACGAGGCGCACCGAGCGCGGGATGCGGCGCGCGAGCGTCCACAGCGCCTCGCCTCCGCGCTCGACGAGCCGGGCCTCGAGCCAGCGGCCCAAAGACGGGAAGAACACGAGCGCCGCGAGCACCTCGAAGAACGGGCGGCGCGCGGGGGCCAGCAGGAGCTCCGGCACGAACACGGCGGCGACCGCCTGCGCCATCGCCGCCCAGACGCCCAAGAAGACCAGCATGTCGGCGTCGGCCTTGCCCGTCTTGAGCGAACGCGCGAACCCCCGCGCGAAGGGCCTGCCGCCCACGAAGGCCAAAAGGCCGGCCAGAGCCAAGGAAGAATAGGGGGAGAGCTGGAGCGCGCGCCCGGCCCACAGCGCCGCCGCCAGCGCGAGGCCGCCGGCCAGGCGCAGAGTCGAGACGCCCTTCACCGCGAAGCCGTCCAGGCCGTCTCGAGCTCGGCGAGGCTCGTCCAGCCGCCGGGGAAGCCCTGCCGGATGGCGTCGTCGAGCGGACGGCCGTCCTTGAGCGTCTTCAGGAACTCGCCGAAGCCCACGTGGCCGCCGCGCTCGATCATGAAGCGCACGACCGAGCCGACCTGGCGGTACCAGTCGTTGACCAGCGCGTCCTTCTCGCCGATGGGGGCCAGGTTCACCATCTCGCG
>SCTT01000052.1 GCA_004322435.1 bacterium | reverse complement strand
CCTTGATGGCGTCGCGCGCGAGCTGCATCTTGGAGGGCATCTTCTCGCGCAGCGCGTTGAGCGTATGGAGAAGGCCCACCGTGAACGAAGAACTCGAACCCAGACCCGTGCGGGCGGGCAGGTCGCCGTCGTGGTGGATTTCCAAGCCCTCGTCCACACGCATGAAGCGCAGGCACTCGCGCACCGCCGGGTGCTCGATGGAGTCCGTCGAGTCCACGCTCTCGATGCGCGAGTAGACGATGCGGCTCTTGTGTTCGAAGAAGGGCGGCAGGTAGCGCGCCGAGATGTAGCAGTACTTGTCGATGGAGGTGGCCAGCACCTGCCCGCCGTGCTCGCGGAACCACACGGGATAGTCGGTCCCCCCGCCGAAGAAGGAGACGCGAAACGGCGTGCGGCTGATGATCACCGGCCGGCCGCCTGGATTTTCGTGGCGATGAGGGCCTTGAATCCCCCGACGTCCTTCAAGGCCCGGATTTCAGCGACGGCGAAGCGGACCGCGAACGCCTCCTCGGCCCCCACGACCAGGTTGATCTGCGCCAGAGAGTCCCAGCCCTCGACGTCGGCGGCCGTGGTCGCGTCGGTCACCGTCAGGGTGTCCGAGCCGAACACCGCGCGGAAGACGCCGGTGAGCTTATCGTGCAGGGTCTGGGCGTCCATCGTCGATGTAGACCTCTTTGGGCTTCGCGGCGGCGACCGAGAGCCGCCAGGTCCCCGCGCCGTCGGCCGAGAACCCGAGCGAAGGATACAAATCCTGGACCAGGCCGTTCTTGGGCGTCGCCTCGAAGCGCCCGACCAAAGCGGCGGAGCCGCGCCGGCGCGCCTCGGCCAAAAGGAGGTTAAAGCACAGCTGTTCGAGGCCCCGGCCCAGGACGCGGCAGCTCATCAGCCAGTCCTCGACGGCCAAATCGCCCCCTTTCGCCCGCGCCGTCAGGCAGGCCACCAGGCCGTAGTCCCCATGGCGGTCGGACAGGCGCGCCTGGAGCGTGAAGACCGCGGGGTCCTTGAGCCAGCCCCGCACCTGGGCGTCGGTGACCCGGCGGGTGAGGACGTTGAACTGGTTCGTCTTGTTGTAGAGCTGGACCACGCGCTCCAGGTCCGCCTCGCGGAACGGACCGGCCTCCGCGCGCATCCCGAGGCCCTTGAGGAACGTCGGCAGGTCCGCCGCCGCGGCCTTGTGCGCCTCGCGCGCCGCTTCGGCGGCGAAGTGCGCGGCGCGGGCGGCGTCCTCGGCCGAGACGGAGGCCGGCTCGAAGAGGCGCGCCGCGTCGAGCGTCCGCACGTACTCGGAGGGGTCCTCCGGCAGGTCCACGACGGCGACCTCGGGCAGGAAGGCGCGCATGCCGTCACGCTCCATCGCGGTGTCGTCCACGAAGGCCAGGGCGTCGACGCCCACGTTGAGCTTCGCGGCGATGCGCTTGAGCGCGTCGGGCTTGGGGCCCCAGCCGGCCTCGAAGGCCGAGAAGTCCGACAGCTTTAAGACCATCTCGGGACGGGACTTGAAGGGCTCCTGGGCCGCGGCGAGGTCGTTTTTCGAGGCCACGGCCAGCAGGACGCCGCGCTCCTTGAGCCCCTTGAGGTACTTCTGGAACTCGACGAAGGGCTCGCCTTCGGGGCCGTCGAGCTTGAGGCCGGCGGTCCCGTCCTCGCCCACGATGCCGCCCCAGAGCGTGTTGTCCAAGTCGGTGACCAGGACCTTCTTCGAGCGCCCCGCCAGCGCGGCCACCAGGGCCGCCGCCTCGGCGGCGTAGCGGGCCAGGGCCTCGAAGGACATCGCCTGGCGCGAATGGTGCCAGAAGCGCGCGTCGTGCCAGCGCTCTTTGCCGACGACGCCCGAGAGGTGCTCGGCGTCCAAAATGAGGACGCCGCCGCTCGCGCGCTCGGCCAAGAGGGAGTTTAAGCGCCGCAGGCGCCCCAGGCCCTGCTCGGCCCGGGCCCCCTCCAAGTTCCCCCAGGCGCGCTCGGCGGGAGCGGCGAAGTTGTTCATCACGACGGAACAGCCGGCCCGCTCCTTGAGAAGGGCCCACAGCGATTCCCAGCCCTGCGCCTCCGCCTCGGCCGGTCCCGCCCCCGCGTCGCGGTGGTCGACGAAGAACAGGACCGTCTGGGGCTTGAAGGCGTAGAGCGCCGAAGCCGGGTCGAGGACTTCCTGGCGGTAGAGCCCGAAAGGCGCCTCATAGGTCTGAAGCCGCAGGCCGCGGCGGTAGGCGTGCAGGCGCACAAGCGGCATGAGCTGGGCGGTCGTGCTCGAACCGAGAACGGCCAGGCGCCAAGGTTGGAGGGTGCCCGCGTCCGGCCCGGCCAAGAGCGCGTCCACCTTGCGCGCGGCGGCGGCCTGCTCGGTGTAGGTCATCGTCACGCGGGCTCCGCCGGGGACGTCAAGGCATTGACGACCATCGCGGCGACTTCATCCGGGGTCAGGAGCTTCCCGCCCTGCGCCTCGCGCGCCGCGTCGACGATGGGGCGCGGGAAGTCCTTGAGGAAGGCGGTCTCGGTCATGCCGGGCGCCACGCAGTGGACGCGCGGCCCCTTGGCGCCCGACTCGGCGGCCAACCCGCGCGCCAGGCCCCAGAGCGCGTACTTGGCGGAGACGTAGCCCGCCATATAGGCGGGCGGCGCGCCGGCCGTGACGGAGGAAAGGATGAAGACGACGTCGCCGCCGCCTTTGGGGAAGAGCGGCAGGGCGCGGCGCAGGCAGAGGAAGGCGGAGTAGGCCAGCACGCGCCACTGGGTCTCGAACTCCGCGGGCGCGAGCTTGCCCAGGCGCTCGTAGCGGTAGGGCACGCCCGCGTTCAAGACCAGGACGTCGAGGCCGCCGGCCTCCCTCGAGACCGTCTCGAAGAGGGAGTCCACCGCCGCGAGGTCCGTCACGTCGGCCTTGGCCGGGACCGCGCGGGCCCCGGCCCCGGCGACGCGGGCGCAGGCCGCGGCCGCCGCCTCGTCGTCGGAGCGGTAGTTGACCACCACCACGCCGCCCGGCTGGGCCAGCGCCGCCGCCGTGGCCGCCCCGATGCCCCGGCCCGCCCCCGTCACGAGGACCCGGCGGCCGCTCATGAGGTGAAGCCCACCTGCATGCGCCCGGAGACGCGCAGGGTCCCGTCGGGACCGACCGCCTTCGCATCCAAGACCAGGACCCGCACGGCCTCGACCTTCTGGAGGACCTCCACGGAGAACGTCAGCGCCTCCCCCTCCAGGACCGGCCGCTTGAAGTCGAACTTGGCGGACTGCAGGAGGCAGTCACGTCCGGGCAGCATCGTCCCCACCAGGGCCGAGAAGTAGGAGGAGACCAGCATGCCGTGCGCCACGCGGGCGGGAAAGCCCCGCTCCCGCGCGAAGGCGGGGTCGGTGTGGAGGGGGTTCACGTCCCCGGTCAGAGCGGCGAAGGCCGCGAGAGCCTCCGGAGACACCGGGATGGTGACCTCCCGACGGTCTCCGGGGGCGGTCTGGGCGAAGGTCAGGGTCTCCATAATAGAAGGAAGGGAGGCCGATTATACAATTCCTGCCGCCCCCCCCTCCGGAGGGAGGGATGCCCGGATATCGGATGTAGTATAATGACCCACTTCCACAGTCCGATAGGAGCCCCCTCGATGAACACACAGACCGTCCCCGACTTCGCTTCCTTTAAAATCGGTTTCGACCCCCGCGACAAGCAGAAGGTCTTCTCC
>SCTT01000480.1 GCA_004322435.1 bacterium | reverse complement strand
GTGCTGGCCTCGGCCGGCGCCCCCGAAGGCGCGAAGCTGCCGATGACCGACATGGAGAACGCCGCCTTCTCGACCTTCCTCACTCAGTCCCAGGCCTGGACTTCGCGCGGCTTCGTGCGCGGCAAGCAGGAGGCCGCCGAGAAGCTGGCCGCCGCCGCCGAGGCCGCCCAGATCGGGTCCTACGACGTGGCCGCCGCGCGGCTCGACGCCGCCCGCGAGGCCCTCGAGGCCCGCGCCGCCCAGCTCGAGCGGATGCGCGCCGCCATCGTCACCCGGGCGGCCGCCGTCCCGCAGAGCTTCGGCGTCTCCGCCGACGCCCGCCACGCCGCCCTCGTCGAGGCCGGCGCGCGCTGGCAGAGGATGCTGCGCCGCCCGCTCGACGCGGCCCGCGCCTCCGACATGGCCGCCGAGGTGCGCAACCACCGCGCCGAGTACCTTGCCGCCGCCGAGCCGGGGCTGCCCGGCTACACCCGCGCCGCCAAGGACCTCTTGGCCCTCGAGAAGGCCCTGGGCGAACAGGACAAAGCGAAGGCGCGCGCCTGGGTCGCGCGCTTCTCCGAGGACCTCGTCCACCGCCGCTCGCTGCGCTTCGCCATCGTCATCCATCAGGACAAGGAAGGCGGGACGGTGCGCCGCGCGGAGCGGTTCGCGCTGCCGGGCACGACCTTGAAGACGCTGCTTAAGCGCGTCGGCGGCATCCCCGAGAAGCCCGAGGTCCGCGTCAACGGCGGGCCTTGGACGCCCTACGCGGGCTTGGACCTGCGCGGGAAACTGGCCGACGAGACCTTGGTCGAGATCCTGCTGCCCCCGACCGGCGTCCGGTAAGCCTTCAGCTCCTCCGGACCCAACTCGCGCCAAGCCCCCGGCGCCAACCCCTCGAGCGTCAGCGCGCCGATGCGCGAGCGCACCAGCCGCAGGGTCGGATGCCCCACGTGCGCGGTCATCCGCCGCACCTGACGGTTGCGGCCTTCGGTGAGCGTCAGCTCGACCCAGGCCGTCGGGACGTTTTTGCGAAAGCGCACCGGCGGCACGCGCGGGGGAAGGTCCGGTTCGGCCCCCAAGAGACTCGCCGCGCAAGGCCGCGTCGCGCCGTCCTTGAGCCGCACGCCGCGCCGCAGCCTTTCGAGCGCGGCCTCCTCCGGCACGCGCTCCACCTGCGCCCAGTAGGTGCGCGGGTGGGCGTAGCGCGGGTCGGTCAGAAGGTGTTGCAGAGCGCCGTCCGAGGTCAAAAGCAGGAGCCCCTCGCTGTCGTGGTCGAGGCGTCCCGCCGGGTAGAGGCCCTTCGGCAGGCCGAAGGCCGCCAAGGTAGGATGCCCCGCGAGCGGGGTGAACTGGCTCACCACCCCGTAGGGCTTGTTGAAGAGGACGGCCCGCACTACGCCTGGATGTGGCTGATATCGGCGACCGCGGTGAACAGCCGCGCCAGCCGCGCTAACAGCGCCAGCCGGTTGGTCTTCAAGGCCGCGTCGTCCACCATGACCATCACGTCGTTGAAGAAGCGGTCCACCTCGGGCTTAAGGCCGACCAAGGTGCGCAGCGCCGGCTCGTAGTCGCCCTGCGCCACCTTCTCGCGCAGGTCGCCCTCGATGCGGCACACCGCGCCGAAGAGCACGCGCTCGGCCTCGACGGCGAAGAGGTCGGGGGCGACGTCGCCGGCGCCCTGGGCCTGGATTCCGGCCTGCTTTAGGATGTTCGTCGCACGCTTGAACGCCGCCGCGACCGGCACGAAGTCCGGGTCGGGGCGCAGCGCGTGGACGGCCGCCAGACGCAGGAAGGTCGAGGCGAGGTTCTTGAGGCCCCCCGCCTTGACCGCCTTGAGCTCGTCGGGGCGATAACCCTTCTCGCCGAGCAAGGTCTCCACCCTCTGCCACAGGAACTCGACGGCCTCGGCCCGAGCCGAGGCCCGCGCCGGGACGCTCTTCTGGGCGTCCGAGTTGTGCGCGTCCAAGACCTCGAGGGCCTTGTCCACCGCCGCTTCGAGGTCCACCGCGAGCTGCTTCTCGAGGACGATGCGGACGATGCCGTTTCCTAAGCGCCGCAGGCCGAACGGGTCCTCGGAGCCGGAGGGCTTGAAGCCTCCCGCGAGCATGGCGACGACGCTGTCGAGCTTGCCGGCCAAGGACACCAGGCAGCCTTCAAGGTGCACCGGCAGCGGCCCCTTGGCCGCGCTGGGCTGGTAGAACTCCTGCAGGGCCAAGGCGACCGTCTCGCCCAGGCCCTCGTGGCGCGCGTACTCGCCGCCCATCAGGCCCTGGAGCTCGGGAAACTCGCCGACGACCCCGGTGACGAGGTCGGCGTAGGCAAATCGCGCCGCCGTCTCGACGGCGGCGCCGTTCACTTCATGGTCCTGAAGGAGTTCCTCGGACAGATGGGCCGCCAGGGCCTGCACGCGGGCCGTCTTATCGGCCATCGAGCCCAGCCCCTTCTGGAAGGAGACCCGGGCCAGCTTTTCGGCGTGCTTGGCGAGCGGGGTCTCCTTGTCGCGGCCCGAGAAGAAGCGCGCGTCGGCCAGCCGCGCCGCGATGACGCGCTCGAAGCCGGTCTGGACCTCTTTTTGGCCCTCGGAGACGCCGTCGCGCACGCCGACGAACTCGCCGGTGTGCATGCCGCCGGCAAGGATGGGGAAGAACATCAGCTGCTTCTTCATGACCATCGACAGGAGCGCCGCGGGGAGTTCCAGATAGGCCGCGTCGAAGCGGGCGAGCACGGCCACCGGGTGCTCGACCAAGAAGAGCGTCTGCTCCAAAAGGTCGGCGTCCTCGTCGAGCTTGCCGCGCGAGCGCTTCGCCGCGCCCTCCAAAGTCTTCCGCAGGGCCTTGCGCCGCTCGTCGACGTCGACGAGCACGCAGCGGTCGCGCAGGAGGGCCGCGTACTTCTCGGGCGCCGTCACGGTCAAGGGCTTCGCGCCCAACGCGGCCAGGCCGCGCGTCTTCGCGGAGGACTTCACGCCCGCGACCGAGAAGCGCAGCGGCTTGCGGCCGTAGAGCGCGCACAGGCCGCGCAGCGGGCGGCCGAAGCGGAACTTGTTCTCCTCCCAGACGAGGGTCTTCGGGAACTCGAGGGCCTTCACGAGGGCGGGGAAGACCTCGGAGAGGACCTTGGGGGTCGGCTCGCCGGGCAACGTCTTTTTGACGGCCAGCACCTCGCCCTTGGGGGACTGGACGACCACGAGGTCCCCGGCGTCGACGCCCTGGGCCTTCGCGAAGCCCTCGGCCTGCTTCGTGAACGCGCCGGCGGCGTCCTTCCAAAGCCGCGCGGGGGGGCCGACGACCTCGAGGTCCTGCGGGAGGGACTTCTCGGGCAGGCCCTCGACGACGAGCGCCAGGCGCATCGGCGTGCCGTGGGCCTTAAGCGACTTAAACGCGAGGCGGCGCTCGTTTAAGAGCGCGGCGCCCTTCTCCTCGAGCTGCTTGAGCGCGGGGGCGATGAAGCGGGCGGGGAGGGTCTCGACCTGAATCTCGAGGAGCGCGTTCTTCATGAAGCCGCTCCCGCGACGGCGGCCGCCGTCTCCGGCTCGTGCTTCTTGAGGTACGCCTGGATGACCTTCTTGGCCAGCCCGCGCACGCGCCCGATGTACTGGGCGCGCTCGGTGACCGAGATGGCGCCCCGGGCGTCGAGCAGGTTGAAGAGGTGCGAGGCGCGCAGCACCGAGTCGTAGGCGGGCAGGGGGAGCCCCAGCTCGCACAGCCGCCGGCATTCCTTCTCGTGGTCGGCGAAGTGCCGCGTCAGCATCTCGGGGTCCGAGGCCTCGAAGTGGTAGCTCGAGAACTCGCGCTCCTGGTGCTTGAAGACGTCGCCGTAGGTCAGCTGGTCGTTGTACTGGATGTCGAACACGTTGTCCTTCTTCTGCGCGTACATGACCAGGCGCTCGACGCCGTAGGTGATCTCGACCGTGACGGGGTCGAGCGTGACGCCGCCCACCTGCTGAAAGTACGTGAACTGCGTGACCTCCATCCCGTCGAGCCAGACCTCCCAGCCGACGCCGGCGGCGCCGAGGGTGGGAGACTCCCAGTCGTCCTCGATCCAGCGCACGTCGTGCTTCTTGGGGTCGAGGCCGATGGCGCCCAAGGACTTCAAATAAAGCTGCTGGACGTCGGCGGGGGCGGGCTTCAAGACGACCTGATATTGGAAGTACTTGCCGAGGCGGTTCGGGTTGTCGCCGTAGCGGCCGTCGGCCGGGCGCCGGCAGGGCTCGACGTAGGCCGCGCGGGTCGGGGCCTTCGTCAGCGCGCCGAAGAAGGTCGCGGGGTTGAAGGTGCCGGCGCCCTTCTCGAGGTCGTAGGGCTGGGCGATGAGGCAGCCTTCGCGCGCCCAGTAGCGCTCGAGCGCCATGATGGTGTCCTGCAGAGTCATCTTCGTCGTCATGCTCCCACCCTCTCCCGCACCTTGTCCCGCACCTGCATCCACCGGAGCGGCTTCTCGGCCACCCGCTCCACCGTCGTCGCGACCAAGGCGTCGAGCTTCGCCGCCGTCGGCGCGTCGGGCGCCAGGGCCGCGACCTCGTCCCAGGGCGCCTCATGCAGGGCGCCCCACAGCTCCCGGTTCTCGGCCGACACCGTCCGCCGCGCCATCCCGTAGCCCGCCGCCTCGAAGAGCCGCAGAGCGAAGGCCCCGTACACCCAGGCCGTCGCCTGCGGGCGGCCCTCGCGGACGCAGGCCTCGAGGGACTCGAGCGCGCCCAAGGCCAGCGCGAGCTTCCCCGGGTCCGGCTGCCACGCCGGGGTCAGCCGGTCCAGGAGCTCCAAGACCCCCAGCCCGCGCATCAGCGCGTCGAGGTTCCCGCGCAGCGCGGGGAAAGTGGTGCGCAGCCCGCCCCCGGCCGCCGTCGCGAATTCCGCCCCGGGGCGCACGTGCAGGCGGTAGTCCGCGTGGACCAAGGGCTCGGCCAGCGCGCGCAGCTTTCCCGTCGGGCGGTCGACGCCGGGGAAACGGACCGGCACCTTGCCGAAGTCGGCCGTATAGACGGAGGCGACCCGGTCGAACTCCCGGTGCGGCCGGCGCGCGAGGGAAAGTCCCTCGACGACGGCGAGCCGGCCCCTCACAGCGGCCTTACAGCGAGCGGCTTTCTTCGGCCGAGATGAGGCCCGTCTCGATGCCCTTCACCACGGCTTCGGTGCGGTTCGAGACGTTGAGCTTCTGGAAGATGCTGTTGAGGTGGTTCTTGACCGTCTTGACCGAGCAGCCCAGCTGGGCGGCGATCTCCTTGTTGGAGAGGCCCCGGCCCAGGAAGGACAGGACGCGGATCTCGGTCTTCGTCAGAGCGGTCAGGTTCGCCTCGGGCCCGCCGGCGCCCTTCGAGCGCAGGCCCTGCAGGAGCTTGCCCATCACGCTCTGCGGGATCATCACGCCGTCGGTGGCGAAGGTCTTGAGCGCGCGCACGAGCTCGGAGGCCGGGAGCATCTTCGAGAGGTAGCCGTTCGCGCCGGCCTGGATGGCCTCGAGCACGTGGGCCTCGTCCTCGAAGGAGGAGAGGATCAGGATGTTCGTCGCGGGCATCTCGGTGCGGATCTGGCGCGTGGCGGAGATGCCGTCGAGGTGGGGGAGCTTGATGTCCATGAGGATGACGTCGGGCTTGAGCTTCTTGGCCATCCGGAGGACGTCCTGGCCGTCGACGGCCTCGCCGATGACGCAAATCTCCTTCTCAGCTTCGAGCAGGTCTTTGATGCCCTCGCGGAACAGGGTCTGGTCGTCCGCGATCAGGACGTTGATCTGCTTCTTTTTGGCTGCGGCCATGCTCAAGCCTCCGTGGGCTCCGCCGAACGTCCCGTAATTCTATACCAAATCAGAGCATTTATCCACGGGTGAGCGGGATGGGCACCGCCCCGCCGGCCGGGAGGGGGGGAGCGGCGTCCGCGCCCCCGGGGTCCGGGACGAGGCTCGGGGCGCGCTCGATGCGCAGCGGCATCAGCTCCCAGTCCATCCGCGAAGCGCTGAGCTTGAAAGAGCCCGGCGAGAAGAGGACCTCGATGCGCGGGTCGCCCAGGAGGATGGGGTCGGAGCGCAGGGCCAGGTAGTAGCGCCCCGGCGTCAGCTCGCGGAACCAGAAGCGGCCCGACTCGTCGGGCCAAGTCGAGGCCACCAGGCCCTCGCGGGCCGAGGGCGCCGACGTCGTCGAGGTCTGCATGAACAGGCCCACCTGCACCGAGGAGGCGGGGCGCCCGTTGAAGAGGACGGTGCCGGACACGACGCCGTCGTGCCGGTCCTCGACCGGGTCCACGTTGACGTCCTCCTCGTAGAGGGGCCAGAGCTTGCGGATGCGCTTGAGCCAGAAGTTCGAGCCCTCGAGGTCCCCGAAGCGGGCGTAGGCGTCCGAGAGGCCCTGGTAGAGCTTGCCCGCCTTCTTGACCGAGGGGCTGCGCGCCTTGTCGGCGGCGCGCGCCACGTTCTCGAGGCGCTCGTAGTTCTCCGGCGTCGCCGGGGCGACCAGGACGGCTTTGAGGAAGGCGTCGAAGTCCGGCGGGAAGCGCGGGCCCAGGCGCACGGCGGCCGCGTCCATATGCATCTCGGGCTCCCAGAGGAGCGCCCAGCCCTTGCGCAGGTACCCCAGCGCCTCGCGCAAAAAGACCGTGCGGTAGCCCTGCAGCTCCAGATAGCGCCGGACGGCGCCGAGCCCCTGGCGCGTCACCGCCAGGCCTTCGGCCGTCATCGCCTCCTCGCGCTTCTGCACGCCCGGGCTCCCGTCGGGCTCGGCCAGCACGAGGACGGCGAGCTTCTCGGCGGCGTCGGAGCGCGGGACGCCCGCCGCCTCGGAGAGGCCCGGCCGCCCGAAGTCCCAGGCCGCGCGCAGCACGAGCTCCGCCGCGCCCACGGGGACCAGCCAGGCGAGCACCACGGACGCGAAGACGCCGCGGCGCCAGCGCGGCTCCCACTCGGCCGAGCCGGCGGGCAGCCAGGCGAGGAAGGCCCCGCAGGCCCCCAGGGCCGGGGCCGTGCACCAGAGGAGGAGCAGCCCCGTCGCGGTGAAGCCCAACCGGGAGAGGGCCTCGCCGATGAAGAGGACCCGGGCCGCCGACGCGCCGACGGCCCCGAGCGCCGCGCCGACCGCCGCACCGCGCGTCGCGGCGCGGGCCAGCGTCTGCGGCTCGACCGGCGCGGGCCGCCAGCCGTCGAAGGCCCCGGCGAGCGTCCCGACGCCCCACAGGGCCGCGCCCAGCACGGCCAGAAAGGAGAGGTGGGAGAGCTCGAGGAGCGCCGCGGCGTCGACCGGCCAATAGACGACGCCGAAGACCTTCGCCGGAAGCAGGGGGCGGAAGCCGTTGTAGACGAAGGCGGTCCCGAGCGCCCACGTCAGCAGGCCCCAGGCCCGGCCGCCCCAGGGGGCCAGCAGGACGTCGAGGCCGAGGCCCTCGGCGGCGGCTTTGGCGGCCAGCGCCCCCAGCCCGAAGACCGCGGCGAGGGCGGCGTAGAAGAACGCCGGGTGGACGCGGACCAGCGCGTCGAACGCGAGGACGCTCACCGGACGTCCAGCAGCCGTCCGTTGACCGCGTCGAAGCGGAAGACCGTCCGGCCGATGGACAGCTCCCAGAGCATCCGGACCTTCCACAGCGCCGGGTCCGTGAACGGAGGGGCCTTGTACTGGCGCAGCAGGGCCGTCGCCTTGCGCGTGAAGCGCGAGCCCATCGTCTCGTTGAAGGCGTCTCCGTGGGTGACCAGCACCGCGTCGATGACCGTGTCGGAGTCGACCCAGGGGCCCGTCACCGGCTCGTGGCGCGCGAGGTCCACCGGGATGTTGCGGGCGGGGCCGGGGCCCACGAAGCCCTTGCAGGAGAAGAGCACCTCGAAGTCGCGCCGCCGGGGGTTGTAGAAGTAGTACGCCCAGCCGTCGCCCGGCCCGATGCACATGGACGCCCCCCAGGCGTCCACGAGGCCCTCGACGGCCATCAGGTTCGCCTCGGGGAAGTGCTCGCGGGCGTACGCGAGGACCTTCTCCAAGTCGGTGCGGGCGGAGTAGACGTCGGCCTTCTTCGGGCGGGCGGCGAGCGTCTCCGAGTTGGCGATGGCGCTGGCGAGCTGGACGGTGAAGTCGAGGCCGTAGCGCTCGGGGTTGAACTTCTCGTTGTGGACGGCGTCGACGACCCAGGAGTCCCCGCCGCCGTTGACGCGCCAGACCGGCGGATGGTCCTTGAAGCGCGCGTCGTCGAGGCGGGCCAGCTGCAGCGAGAACGCGCGCTTGCCGGGGGTCTTCGTCTCGACGGCCGCGAGGTCGACGCCGGCCTTCGCGAGCGTCTTCAAGGCGGTGTCCGAGTCGATGAACTTGCCCGAGATGGTGAGCTTCGCCATCTCGTCGGCGTGCGAGCGCAGCTGGCGCAGCGGCCCGGCGATGGCGCCGCCGCACTCGGCCATCATCACGAACTCGTCGGCGGCCGGGGAGTAGAACGTCAGGCGCCAGCCGCTCTGGAACGGGGCCGTCGGGCTGCAGCGCACGCGCCCGTCGGCGCCGGTCGCGCCGGTGATGGAGAGGAGCTTGGCGTCGGGGTACTTGCCGCGCGCCTGGGCCCAGACCTCGCGCAGCTTGGAGCCGGCGGTCTGCTGGAGGGGGACCGGGTCGAGGGCCGCCGCCGGGGCGGCCGCGAGCAGGAGCGCGAGCCAGCCCCGCATCATTCCTCCTGGGCCGCCTGCAGCCGGGCGAGGGCGGCGAAGTCCTCGAGGGTCGTGGTGTCGCCCGTCGGCTTCTCGCCCGACGCGATGTCGCGCAGCAGGCGGCGCATGATCTTGCCCGAGCGCGTCTTCGGCAGAGACTCCGTGAAGCGCACCACGTCGGGCCGCGCGATGGCGCCGATGGCCTTGGTCACCGTCGCCTTGAGCTCCTCGGAGGTCACCGGCTCGGCGCCGCCGCGCATCGTGACGAAGGCGGTGATGCCCTGGCCCTTGAGCTCGTCGGGGTGGCCGACGACGGCGGCCTCGGCGACGCGCGGGTGGCCGACGAGGGCCGACTCGATCTCCATCGTCGAGAGGCGGTGGCCGGCCACGTTGATGACGTCGTCGACGCGGCCGAGGATCCAGAAATAGCCGTCCTTGTCGGTGCGCGCGCCGTCGCCGGTGAAGTAGCAGCCGGGGATCTGGGAGAAGTACTGGCTCCGGTAGCGCTCCGGGTCGCCCCACACGGAGCGCAGCATCCCGGGCCAGGGGCGCCGCACCGCGAGCAGGCCGCCCGCGCCCTTCGGCACGGGGTTGCCCTCCCGGTCCACCACCGCCGCCTCGATGCCGGGCAGCGGCACCGTGGCCGAGCCGGGCTTCGTGGGCGTCGCGCCGGGCAGCGGGGAGATCATGATGCCGCCGGTCTCGGTCTGCCACCAGGTGTCGACGATAGGGCAGCGGCCTCCCCCGATGGCCTCGTGATACCACAGCCACGCCTCGGGGTTGATGGGCTCGCCGACCGTCCCCAACAGGCGCAGGCTCGAAAGGTCGTGCTTGGCCGGATGCTCGCCGCCCAGGCGCACGAAAGCCCGGATGGCGGTCGGCGCGGTGTAGAAGACCGTCACGCCGTGGCGTTCGATCATGTCCCAGAAGCGGTCCGGGGCCGGCGTCATCGGGGCGCCCTCGTACATGAAGACCGTGGCGCCGTTGGCGAGCGGGCCGTAGACGACGTAGCTGTGCCCGGTGACCCAGCCGATGTCGGCGGTGCACCAGAAGACGTCGGTCTCCTTCAGGTCGAAGACCAGGCGCGCGGTGTAGGCGGCGTGCGTCAGATAGCCCCCGGTCGTGTGGAGGACGCCCTTGGGCTTGCCGGTGGAGCCCGACGTATAGAGGATGAAGAGCGGGTTCTCCGAATCATGGCCGACGGCCGGGCAGTCGGCCGACGCGCCCTGGACCGCGTCGTGCCACCAGACGTCGCGGCCGTCCTTCATCGAGACGCCCTGGCCGGTGCGCCGCAGGATGACGACCTTCTCGACTGCGGGGCACTGCGCCACGGCCTCGTCGACCGCGGCCTTGAGCGGCACGACCGCGCCCTTGCGCCAGCCTCCGTCGGCGGCGATGACGACCTTGGCCCCCGCGTCTTGGATGCGGTCGCGCAGGGCCTCGGCGGAGAAACCGGCGAACACCACGCTGTGCGGCGCGCCCAAACGCGCGCAGGCCAGCATCGCGACCGCGGCCTCCGGCACCATCGGCATGTAGATGGCCACGCGGTCGCCGGCCTTCACGCCCAGGCGCTTCAAGGCGTTCGCGAACACGCAGACCTCGCGGTGGAGCTGCCGGTAGGTCAGGGTGCGCTGGTCCCCGGGCTCGCCTTCCCAGACGAGCGCGGCCTTGTTCGCGCGCGGGCCGTCCAGGTGGCGGTCGAGGCAGTTGGCGCTGACGTTCAGGCGGCCGCCGACGAACCACTTCGCGAAGGGGAACTTCCAGTCGAGGGCCTTGCGCCAGGGCTTCGCCCAGAGGAGCTCGCGCGCCCGCTCCTCCCAGAAGCGCACCGGGTCCTTGGCGGCCTTCCGGCGCAGCGCGTCCCAGGCGGCGCGGCCGCCCACGTGCGCCGCCTTCGCGAACGCGGCCGAGGGCTTGAACACGCGCCCTTCCTTAAGGAGAGTGGTGATATGGGCCGGGTGAGACATGGACTCCCTCCGATGTTCCGGCACAAATGTAGCAAATCGCAGCCGCGCGCCGCGTCCGCGCGCGGCGCGAGACTCGGCGGGCAAATGTATGTATAATCCCTCACTATGCTCCCTACTTACCGCCCCAACCGCCGCCGCCGCGCCAAGAAGATCGGTTTCCGCGCCCGCATGAGCACCACCGGAGGCCGCGCGACGCTCGCCCGGCGCCGCCGCAAAGGCCGCAAGAACCTCATCAAGAAGTGAGGTTCTGACGGACCGCAGCGGCCGCTTCGGGCGCGACGCGCGCCTGACGGGGTCCGAGATGGGCCCCGTCTTCGAGCGCGGCTCCAAAGAGACGCGCCGGGACCTGCTCGTCTGGTCCCTCCGCCGCCCCTCCGGGGACGGGGCGCGCTTGGGCCTCTCGGTGTCCCGGAAGGTGGGGCCCGCGGTGCGGCGCAACCGCCTCAAGCGCCTGCTGCGCGAGGCCTTCCGCCTCAACCGGGCGCAGATGGACCCGCGCGCCGACGTCGTGGCGTACCCGCGCCCGGGCTGCGCCTGGACCGGGCTGCCCGACGCCGAGGCCGCCCTGACCGGGGCGCTGCGCTCGGCCGGACTGATGGAGAAGCTTTGACCGCCCGCCGCCTCGCCGCCGCCCTCATCCGCTCCGCTCGCCCGGTCCGCGCCGCGCTTTTCCCGCCGGCCTGCCGGTTCGCGCCGTCGTGCTCGCGCTACGCCGAGGAGGCCGTGCTCGTCCACGGCGTCCTGCGCGCGCTCCCGCTCGTGCTCGCGCGCCTGGCCCGCTGCCACCCTTTCCACCCCGGAGGCTACAACCCCGTCCCTCACCCCGCCAACCATGGATAGAAACCTCGTCTTAGCCGTCGTCTTGTCCGGAGCCGTCTACCTCGGGTGGTTCAAGTACCTCGAGAAGCGCTACCCCGTCCAGCCCGCGGCCGTCGCCGAGACCGCAGCCGCGCCGAGCGCGCCGCGGGAGGCGGAGCTCAAGGGACCCGAACCCGTCCCCGCCGGTCCGGCGCGCGGGCTCGAAGGCTCGAAGGCCTTCACCATCGGCGCCGTCACGGTGCGCTTCCAGCCGTTCGGGGCCGGGCTCGTCAGCTACTCCTACCCCGGCCCGCTCGGCGCCGTCGAGCTCGTCAGCGACCCGGACCCCGGCTATTTCGCGACCTGGCCGGAGCTCGAGTTCAAGGCCGTCGGCACGGACGCCCACTGGCCCGCCTTCGAGGCGAAGCTCCCGTCGGGCGCCGTCGTGCGCAAGGAGTTCGTGTTCGCGGAGCAGGACGGGCTCAAGACCCTGCGCTTCACCTTCACGAACCCCGGCAAGGCGCCCGTCATGGTCGCGCCGTGGATGCTCGCGCTGGGGCCGGGGCTCGGCACCGTCCCGAGCGAGGAGAAGGAGAACTCGAATCTGTGGAAGGCCGTCGCCCTGATGGCCCCGCCCGAAGGCAAGACCAAGGAAGCCTTCCTCGACCCGAAGCCCGCGGAGCAGCCCGTGCCGTTCGGGCCGGACTGGCGCTGGGCCGGCGTCGAGAACCGCTACTTCCTCGCGGCGGCGTTCCCCGCCCAGCAGGACTTCTCGGCCGTCGTCCACGGCTCGAAGCCCGTCCCCACGCGCGCCAAGTCGTGGTTCGGGGGGGAGAAGACCGTCACGGTGCGCGAGCCCTGGGTCCGGGCGGAGGCCAAGGGCGCGACGCTCGCCCCCGGCGCCAGCGCCGTCGTCGAAGTCCCGTTCTACTTCGGCCCCAAGGGCTACGGCCACCTCTCGGCCTTCCACCGCGGGCTCGAGCGCTCCATCTCCTTCGGCTGGTTCACGAAGGTGGGGAAGTTCACCCTCGACGTGCTGCTCTTCTTCCACCGGTGGACCGGCAACTGGGGCTGGTCCATCCTGGCGTTGACCTTGTGCCTGCAGGTCTTTTTGCTGCCGCTGTCCTACAAGCAGCAGATCGGAAGAGC
>SCTT01000479.1 GCA_004322435.1 bacterium | reverse complement strand
CCTTCTTCTTGGTGAAGAAGCGGAACTCCCCCGGATACCAGCGCTGCACGAGCTCCTTGACCGAGCTCACGTCGACGATGCGGTAGTGCAGGTAGTCGTTTAAAAGGGGCATATACTTCATCAGGAACCGGCGGTCCTGGTGGATGGAGTTGCCGCACAGCGGCGCGACGCCCTCGGGGACCCAGTTGCGGACGAACCCCAAGGTCGCCTTCTCGGCCTCGGTCAGCGTGGTGTTCGACTCCAGGCAGCGTTTCGTGAGGCCCGAGGAGCCGTGATGCTCGACGCACCAGGGGTCCATCGCGTCCAGGTCGGCCTTCGCGTGGTGGATGGCGAACACCGGGCCCTCGGCGAGGACCTTGAGGTCGCCGTCGGTGACGATGGTCGCGATCTCGAGGATGGTGTCGCGGTCCGGCTCGAGGCCCGTCATCTCGAGGTCCATCCAGACGAGGTTCGTGGACTTGGGAGGCACGGACCGATGATAACAATAACCGTATAATCACGCCATGCGGGAGCGCGCTTGGCTGGACCGGCTGGAACGGAGCTTCGGGGAGTGGGCTCTGCCGGACCCGGCCATCTATCTCGTCGGGATGAACGCCGCGGTCTGGGCGCTTTCGATGCTCAAGCCCGAGTTCCCCTCGCGCCTGGCCCTCGACCCGGAGCTCGTGATGTCCGGGGAGGTGTGGCGCCTCTTCACCTTCCTCTTCATCCCCCCGATGATGTCCCCGGTCTGGATGGTCTTCTGGCTGCTGGTCTTCTACAGCTTCGCCTCGGCCCTGCAGACCGAGTGGGGCGAGTTCAAGTTCGCCGTCTATTACGGGGCCGGGGCCGCCGCCACCGTCGCCGCCTCCGCCGCCCTAGGGAGCGGGCTCTCGAGCCTGCCGCTCAACACGAGCCTGTTCTTGGCCTTCGCCCGCCTGTTCCCCGAGGTGGAGCTCTACCTCTTCTTCGTCCTGCCGGTGAAGGTGCGCTGGCTGTCCTGGGCCGCGTGGGGGCTCTTCGCGCTCAACTTCTTGGGCGGTTCCTGGCCGACCCGGCTCGCGCTCCTGGCCGGCGTGTCGAATTGGCTGCTGTTCTTCGGGCGGGAGGCCTACGACGACCTGATGCGGCTGAGGCGCCGCCAGTGAGCGCGCCCGAGAAGGTCCTGTGGGAGGGCCGCCCGTCCTGGTGGACCGTATGGCCCTCGCTGGCCATCGGCGACCTCATCCTCCTGCTCGCCGCGGCGCTCTGGTGGACGGGGCGCGCGCCGCTGGCGCCGTGGGCGGCCCTCGCCGCGGCCCCCTTCTATCTCCTCGCGGCCGTGAAGCGCCTCTCGGCGCGCTACACCGTCACCGACCAACGGGTGCGCGCCTCGTTGGGCCTCCTGTCGCGGCGCGTCGACGAGGTCGAAGCGGCCGACATCCGCAACGTCATCCTGACCCAGTCTTTCTTCGAGCGCCTGGTCGGCACGGGGACCGTGGGCCTGTCCACCTCGGCCGGCGACGGCGTCGAGGTCGTCCTGGTCGGCGTTCCCCGGGCCGAGGCGGTCAAAGAGGCCGTCCGCCAGGCCCGGCTCAACGCCCCGAAGCCCGCGCCCCCTCCGGCCGGAGCCCCCGATGGCGGATAAGCCGGTCTACTCCACCGACCCGGAGTTCTGCGCCTCCTGCCGCCGCAGCCCCTGCACGTGCACGGACCCCTTGAAGCGCCGCCAGCCCGAGCCCGTCCGCCTCGAGTTCCGCCGCGGCTCGAAGGGCAGCGGCGTCACCGCCCTTTCACGGCTCAACATGCACCCCAGCCTCAAGGAGAAGCTGCTCTCCGAGCTCAAGCGGAAGTTCGGCTGCGGCGGCACCGTAAAAGACGGCGTCCTCGAGCTCCAAGGCGACCGCCGCGAGCCGCTCGAGGCGTACCTCCTCTCCGAAGGCTACAAGGTCAAGCGCATCGGCGGCTGACTACAAATAGGGGACAGTCCCTAAATTGGAGACTACAAATAGGGGACTGTCCCTAATCTGTAGTATTGCCGTCGACGAGGCGGCGGAGGGCGTAGGCGGCGGCCAGGACGACGACGGCGCCCAGGAGTTCTTTCCGCGTCACCTGAGTCATGAGGCCCAGACAGACGAGGGCGGCCAGGGCGGCCAGCTCGTCGGCGGCGGGGAGACGGTAAGGGCGCGGCAGGTCCGGACGCTTCCGCCGAAGGACGGGCACGGCGAGAGCGCAGGACAGGTACTGCGTGACCACCGCCAGGTTCGCCATGTCGACTAAGTC
>SCTT01000478.1 GCA_004322435.1 bacterium | reverse complement strand
GGCTAAATTGGTGAAATTTAGCTCGGAATTCTCAACAGATATTACCGCCATTTCGGCGGTAATTACTTCTGATATTTAAAGCACAAATTTCTTCAAATGTGCCCACTTGGCTGTGGATGACTCGGTCTTGCGCGCCGGTCCGTGCCAATCCTGATAAAACGTTTCGGATGGGTCTTACCGGGATTTTGGATAAACGGTTCCCCACAAAAGCCCTGGGTAGGCAGCTTCCCGATTTCAAACCATCGCCGTTCACAGAGAGGAGGTTCGAGAATCGCGCCGTTTGCGATTCTCGAACCCCCGCGCCCGAGGCGCGTAAATTGCTCCGTCGCGCGGAATCCGGTCGAGAAGTCCGGGAACTCGGAGCCTCAGCCCCTTTCGCCCCCGGAGGGCGGCGGCTATACTGAGGCCGTGGGCGACTCCACCGAAGCTTGCGCACTGGACGCGGGCGGCGCGCCCGCGGACTCCCCCCTCGCCAAGGCCGTCGGCTCGCGCGCCTTCCACGACACCGTCCTGGGCCTCATCGTCCTGAACGCGGTCTTGTTAGGCCTCGAGACGTACCCGTCCGTGCGCGAGGCCGCCGGTCCCCTCATCGAAGCCGCCGACCGCGTCATCCTCTGGCTGTTCACCGCCGAGGTCGCGGCCCGCGCCGCGGCCGCCGGCTCGGCGGCCGAGTTCTGGAAGGACCCCTGGCACCGCTTCGACGCCGCCGTGGTCGCCGCCGGCTGGGTGCCGGGCGGGCAGTTCCTGACCGTCGTGCGCCTCTTTCGCCTGCTGCGCGTGCTGCGCACCATCACGCTGTTTCCGAACCTCCAGCGCCTGGTCACGGCCCTGCTGCGGAGCATGCCCGCCCTCGGCAACGTCGGCCTCATCCTCGGCGGGCTCTTCTACGTGTACGGGACGGCCGGGACGTTCCTTTACGCCGACGTCGCGCCGCAGTACTTCGGCTCCCTGCACCGCACGTTCCTGACCCTCTTCGCCGTCATCACGTTGGAAGACTGGCTGGGCATCATGGGGGCCGTGTCGCCGGCCAATCCGTGGTGCTGGACCTACTTCGTCAGCTTCATCGTGCTGGGAACCTTCGTCGCGCTCAACTCCTTCATCGCGGTCATCGTCGCCCAGCTCGAACGCCTCGACGACGAGGATCAGCTGGCGGTGCTGGGGCGGCTCGAGCAGCGCCTGGCGCGCATCGAGGAGCGCCTCGAAAAAGGGCGTCAGGCGCCGACTTCGTAAGCGGTGACGGGCTTGGCCTTGCCCTTCACCTGCACGACCCGCCGGCGCGCCGCCGGGCGGCGCTTGAGGCGCCGCCAGGCCGCGGCGGCCACGAGGACGCTGCCGGGCGTCGCGTTCGACTCCATCCGCTGGGCCAGGTTCACCGCGTCCCCGATGTAGGTGTACTCGCGGCGGCTCTTCGAGCCCACGTTGGCGCGCACCGCGCGCCCCCAGTTGATGCCGACCCGGACGTCGAAGGGCTTGCCGTCGCGCCGGCGCCGGGCGACGAGGGCCAGCACCTTCCGGGCCGCGGCCAGCGCGTTATCCGCGTTCGGGAAGGCGGCGAAGATGCAGTCGCCGATGTACTTGTCGACGTCGCCCCCGGCCTCGTAGAAGTGGTCGGTGGCCGGCTCGAAGATGCCGTTGAGCTCGGCGACGACCTCGGCCGGACGGTGGCTTTCGCTGAACGACGTGAAGCCCTTCACGTCCATGAACAGGAAGGCGCCCGAGAACGACCCGTCCGGCACCTCGTACTCGCCGCGGGCCGAGCGCAGGCCCACCTCGTCCCAGATGCCGTGCGGGGTGTAGCGGCGGATGACCTCGCTCTGGCGGCGCAGCTTCTCGCCGTCCTCGTAGGACTTGCGGCTGAGGTTCGCGAGGATGCTCTCGGCGCGGTCGAGCGTCGCCTCGCTCGTCTCGAGCGCCCGGCGCAAATCCGCCTCCCTCACCGGGGAAGAACGGACCGGCGCACCGCGCGGCCGGACCCGTTTGGGGCCCGCGAAGGCCATCAAGGTCGCGGTAGTCGTGTGGAAGCCGGACGGGCCGGCGGCGGGCGCGGCGGCCGCGGCGTAGCCCGAGACGGGAGGCACGATCTCCCCTCCGGAGTAGAAGCCGAAGACCGGCGTCGCGCGGCCGAAGACCGAGCGGACCTCGTCCACCTCGAGCCCGAGGCGGCTGTTGAGGATGGCGGCCCGGCCGCAGCAGCTGACGAGGACCACGAGGTCCGCGGGGCGGCCCAGGGTCTTGAGCGCGCGCGAAGCGGCCGACCGGGCCCCCGCGAGCAGCCCGCCGCGGCCCGACATCGTCAGGCGCGCGGTGCGGCCTTGCAGCGCCGTGACCGGGTAGAGCGACACCGAGCCGCCGCGCAGGTCGACGGCCACCGGCAGGCGGAACTGGCTCTGCCCGCCCTCGGCCTCGACCGCGAAGCCGTAGCGCTGGATCATCAGCGAGAAGAAGCCCCGGTCGTGGCCGTCGCCCAATAGACGCCGGTAGTACTGGAGGACCGGGATGCCGTCCACCTCGTACACGCGCTCGCCGACCGCGCGGGTGATGGTGAACGCAGGCCCGACGGGGTCCCAGCCGTGCTCGTAGGCGAAGGCGGCGTCGGTCCCGTCCGGCAGCGAGAACAGGGCCGCCCGCGTGGCCTGGCGGGTCAGGCGTTCCCCGTACTGGTAGTTGGTCCAGAAGTCCTTGTGGCCCATCCCGAGGTCGTAGTCGCCGCAGGTCAGGCCGCCGAACACGGGAACGGGCCCGAGCCGTCGCCTCAGCTCCCCGAGCTCGAGCGAGTCGCGGCCGTCCGAGACCGCGCCGAAGTAGAGCCCGACCGGGCGCCGCAACGGGCCCCCGGCGAGACCTTTGGCGAGCACGGCGCCGATGCGCCGCGGCGCGCCGACGTCGGCCTGCGCGACGCGGACCGGCGCCCCGCCCAAGTCGAGCGACAGCGCGACCACGGTCCCTTTCGTGAC